>CBFCZG010000033.1:0-20534 GCA_965602375.1 uncultured Phycisphaerae bacterium
GGCTCTGCGTGGCAGCCTGGCAGAGCGACCGAGCAGCAGGACCGTGTCAGGCCATGCGGCTCGTGGTGCCTCCAGAAGGCTGGTTCATAGACATGTCGACTTCACGGCCACACCATTGGCCAAAATGCTGCTCGACCGCCGGATCGCAGTCGCTCGGTCAGCGCGTCAGGCGGGCTGCGCGGCAGACCAGATAGCTGGAAGTGGCGCCGGGCTCGGTGATAACCGCGTCGTCGACCACATAGGCCGGTTGGGCGATCACGTACTTGCTGTCCATCGAGCCGGTGAGCTTGACGTCCATGATGCGGATGCCGGCAAAACCTACGATGGTGTATTCGGCGTTGTTGCCGTTTCCGGAGACTTCGGAAAACAGCGGGACGGCCCGCGGCTGTCCGATGATTTCTTCCAGGGCATCTTTGAAGCCTGCGCTGAGACCCGGGTCGCCGCCAAGCGTCAGCGTACCGTCGGGCCCGAGCTTCAGTTCGCCGCCGTGATGCGCCAGATCCTCGGCGCTGACGCCTTCGAGGATCTGCCGCCGGACGTCATTGGTGCCGTTACTGCTGCTGCCGATGTCGACGGTGCCGAAATTGCCCGGCGGCAACTGACCAGCGCCGCCGCCCGGATAGAAGTTGATCTCGAGCACGCCGTCGGTCCCGGAGTCGACCTCGCCGGTGTCCGGATCGTAGCTATACTGATCGCCGATCGGCGTCGTGCCCGCCATCAGCGCGTTCCATGCGTTGACGTGCAGTGCGAACGGCATCAACTCGGCGTTGCCGCTGGTGGGTGTGACCCGATAGCCCACCACGTCGTCGTCTATGGTGGCGGTCGCCTCGGCCCCCACGTCGACACTATACACACCCATAATCCGCGCAAAGAACAGGCCGATGGGCCCGTTGCGTTCGGTGTCGCGATGGACGCGAACGCAAACCGAGTTGTACGTATTGGGATTGGCCGTCGACAGCAGCTCATGGTAGTCGCTCAGGTTGGCGAGAGTGCCCAGGACGATGTCACCGTCAATGCTGTTGGACACGTTCAGATCCACCGTGGGCCCCTCACCGAGCACGTGATTGCGTGTGACGTAGTCGTACGTCGTCGAGCGAACGGCCATTTCGATTTCGAGGGTCGTCCCACCGTTTTCTCGCAGGCGCCGCTCGTCGACCAGCGTCGCGGCCCCGGCCAGGGCGGCCGCATCGGCACATTGCTGCAACTGAGCCTTAGCGTTGTACAGTTGTCCTATGTCCACCGACAAGGCTGCAAACGCCAGCAGCACCGGACAGATCACGGCTACCAGCGGCAATGCGCTGGCGCGGCGTTCGAACGTCTTCTTGCGTGTGTATCTGGGGGTCATCGCGATTCCCTCCGTGTCCGTGTATTCGCCAAGAGGCGATGTCTGTTCTGACGAGTCCCAACCGGCTGCGACTCGCATCGAACAGCTTGTGTTGCTTTCTTATCGGGTCCCGACGCATCTCCTCCTCGGTCAAACTTGCAGCAGGACGAACCATCAGGCCCAGCTTACCCTCCGATCACGACCCCAACGCCGCATCCAGCAGACTTATGCGAACCTCTGCCGCCCCTTCAATGATTGGCCACCGGCGGCGCGACGATCCTCCTCATCGGCGGACTCCACTGCTGGCATCCGACAATCACCCGCGTTTCGCCCGCGGGGAATTCTCACCGCATATATCCGCCAATATATCCATAAGAAGGAATAGGAGGCGCGTCAAATCGGCAGGCCAGAATCGGGTGTATCAGAGTAGAAAGTCGAGAAGATGGGAGGTTTCTTGCGGTATCGGACCGAAATCTGTCAGGCGTTCGGACCACCTGGCGCGACGTCGGACGATCCCACATGCGTCCCCGATCTGGTGGGATGGCGCTATGGGAACAAGCACAGCGAGTTGCCGTGGACGGGCGAGCGCCACAGAGCAGCTGAAGGTGACTGTCCCACTTCGTTGATTGTCGTGATCTGCACGCGGCGGGGCATGTGTCCCCCTGGATCCTGGGGGCGTCTGACGCGTGGGTACGCTCTACGGTGTCTTACCGGGTGGCGCAACGCGACCGAGCCGCAGGGCCGTGTCAGGCCATGCGGCTCGTGGTGCCTCCAGAAGGCTGGTTTGTTGACGTGTCTATTTCACAGCCACGCCATTGGCCAAAATGCTGCCCGACCGCCAGAGCGCAGTCGGGTCGGTCAGCGCGTGAGGCGCGGCGTATGGTAGACCGTATAGCTCGAAGTCGATCCCGGCTCGGTGATGACCGTGCCATCGACCACGTCGGCCCGCTGAACGATCACATGCTTGTGCTCCGGTGCCCCGGTGAGCCGGACGTGCATGATGCGGATGCCGGCGAAGCCCACAATGACGAACTCGGCATTGTCGCCCGGCCCCGCGACGCTGGAGAACAGCGGGATGGCCCGAGGCTGTCCGATGATGGATTCCAGTGCGTCCTTGAAGCCCGCGCTCAGGCCTGTGTCGCCCGTGAGGGTCAGCGTGCCGTCATCTCCGAGTTTCAGCTCGCCGCCATGGTAGGCCAGGTCCTCGGCGCTGATACCGTCACGGATCTGCCGCTCGATATCGGCCGTGCTGTTGTTGCTGCCCCCGATGTCGACGGTGCCGAAGTTGCCCGGCGTCAGCTGATCGATCCCACCGCCCGGGTACATGTTGATCTCCAGGAGGGTATCGCTGCCGGACTCGACTTCGCCGGTGTCCGGATCGTAGGCGTACTGGTCGCCGACCGGCGTCGTCCCTGCCAGCAAGGCGTTCCACACATCAACGTGCAGGGCGAACGGCATCAACTGGGCAGTGCCGCTGTTGGGACCACCCGAATAGCCCACCACGCCGTCCTCGATGGTGGCGGTGGCCGCCGCTTGGACATTGGCGGTGTAGCGACCGAAGATCTGCGCGAAGAACAGGCCGACCGGCCCGTTACGCTTGGGGTCGCGACGAACGCAGACCCGAACCGAGTTGAACTCATCCGGATTGCCGACCGACAGCGGCTCGTGATAGTTGGTCGGGTCGCTCAGCGTGCCCAGGACAAGATCGCCGCCGAGACTGTTGGATGTATTCAGGTGCACCGTCGGCGATGCGCCGAGCACGCGGTTGCGTTGAACGTATTCCTGGGCGGTGTGGCGGACAGCGAAGTCGATCTCCAGGTTCATTCCGCCATCATTCCTTAGTCGTCGCTCGTCGATCAGCGCCCCGGCGCCGGCCAGAGCGGCTGCATCGGCGCACCGCTGCAACTCGGCCTTGGCGTCGTAGAGTGCGCCGACATCGACAGACAAGGCCGCAAAGGCAAACAATACCGGACATATCACGGCCACCAGCGGCATGGCACTGCCGCGACGGCTGAAGTGTATGTTCCCCATCTTACGTGTAGACATGGCTCCTTGGCCCTCCCGGCGATCTCAGTGTGCTGACGGCCCTTAAGGCCGCGACGACTCGTCCGTCGTCGCGTGATCAGCTTTCCCCCGCCTGATTCGGCTGTCTTGCGGAAGATACGCCGCAAGAGCAAACGATCAGGACAAACGTTTGGCTGGAAGATGCTTCCGGCAGATCCTACCAGGCCTGCTCGGAATCTTTACCGAAGCCGCGGCGACCGGCTCCGGGCAGCGCGACTGTCCTCACCTTGACAGGACTCTGCGCTTTGCGTCCCACAGTTGCCTGTGGTTTGCCCCTGCAAGACTTGTGTCCCCGATCCTGCTTACTGAATTCATAAGCGTGCAACCTGCCGACGTCAAACAGGCGCCGGGAAAAAACTTTCATATCAACAGCAGAACACGTTGCTCTACGAATTTCTTCACACTATAGGACCGTAAAACGCTTGTTATCGGTCGAGGTAGCGCACTTTCGATCCACGAAAAGCTGGGGCGCCGCGAGTTGGATCCCGATGCGCGACCTGCCGCCGCGATACCTTGCCGAGTTGAAATGTTGGGGGAGGAGGCTGGCCTGAACCGGCCAGCCCCCAACATTGGCTTACTAACTGCCACTACCCGCCGCATCCATGGCCGTACTGACACTGCCAAAGATGCTGTTAACACGTCCGCCCAGTGCGCTGATGGCACCGATGCAGACCACGATGATCAGCGCCAGCATAATCGCGTACTCGGTGGCAGTGGGGCCAGCTTCGCTGCCCACAAACTCCTTGAACTTCCTGGCCAGAATACTCATTGCTTCCTCTCCTCACGATTGGGGTGATATGCACCCTCATTGCGTCGGCCGGGTATCCGTTCCGGTCGACGTCCTCGAAGTCCTGTCCAGCCGACACCGGCCAGACCCACCGACCGGCGAATCCCATCGACCGGTCTCATCGCTAGATCGCTCATGCTCAGGGGGACGCAGCCCGTATGAGCCTGCTCGGCCGATAACCAACCAGCCTTGCGGCCCGTACCTGTCACAACCGTGCGCGGGCCGGAATTTCATCGGGTGCAGAGCAAACTGGCAAGATGGCCAGGACTTTCGTCTGCGAGTCCCCCGACGAGTCACATCCAATCTGTAGGCGAGCGAATACTGTCAGGCAAGCCCCTCCAGCGACTTTTCCTCTTCCGAAGGTGATCCCATAACCGAACCGGGGTGGCTGGCTGGCACAGCCATTTCAATTCGTGAGTGAGAACCACGCAGAATGAAGCTGCTCGTCAGGTTGGCCGGCGATCCGAAGCCGCGCGCCACCGGGTCAATCACAGAGGGGTTCGGTATTGCCAGCATCCAAAGCTATATGGGCAACCGCACGCCTGTCAAGCCTTAGGGTGCGTTTACGACGTCCGCTGCGGATAGTCAGCGTGTTCGTATGGGAGAAGGCACGGCTCCGGCTCAGGAACCGTGGCACACGGCGTGGTCTCACGTGCTATCGCGGGCGGCAAAGGCCGGTTACAGTATCGAACGGTCGCCGGGTCTGGCGATCGTGAAGTTGCTCGCAGAACATGAGCCAGCTCAGCCATCGCGTGGTACTGTGGATCGCTGCTGTCGCCCTGGCATGGGGCGTCTTCGCTCGGGTCTACCGTCTGAGCGAGCGGCCGTTCTGGCGAGATGAAGCCTGCGTGGCCGACGCTGTGACCCGTCTGTCGTGGACGGAGTTGCCTGGCCAGTCGGCCTTGCCCGCGCCGCCGTTGTTTGTCTTGGCGGCGAAGGCGACCGGCGCCGTCGCTGCGCCGGCGGAAGTGGGCCTGCGACTCCTGCCCCTCTTTTCTGGTGTGCTTCTTCTTCCGTTGGTCTATGCCATCGCCCGGCGCCTGCGGGCCCCGCGGACGGTGGCTTTGGCGGGCATGATCCTATGCTCGACCGGGCTGATGCTGGTGATCTGGTCGAGGGAGCTGCGGCAGTACGAAGTTGAGGCGATGCTGTCGGCCGGGCTTGCCCTGTCGGTGTTTCACATCCGGCGGCGCGAGCGGGCGAGTTGGGCGGTCGCTATCACAGCGGTTTCGGTGCTACTGATCGGTCCATGGCTAGGGTACGGGTTCGTGTTCCCCGCAGCGACACTTGCTCTGATGCTGGCCGTGCTGAGCCCCGTCGCGGGCCGTCGTCGCCTGTCGCTGCTTATTGGGATTAGTGGGTTGGCGGTGCTAGCCGTCTCGACACTGGCTGTCTTGCACGTGGCAGCGGCGGATCAGGCCGCCAATGCGGCGCTGTCGAGTTATCTGGGCAACTGGTTTATCCATCCCTTGGTGCTGCACGACTGGCTGCGGGCGGGGGCGTCGGGGGCGATGAGCACGTTCATGATGTTCTTCCCGCTTCAGTGGGGGCGGCAGGTAGCCGTCTCGGGGGTGGTCGCAGCCGTCATCTGGGCGATTGCCTTGCTGGGGCTGGCTACGTGGCCTCGACAAGGGCGTCGTGACATGGTGTGTTGGACCGTCGGGCCGTGGGTGCTGATGCTGCTGGCCGCCGTGGCGCATCGATATCCCTTTGCCGTTCCGCGAATGATGGTGTGCTTCGCGCCTGCGATGTCGTTGGCCGTTGCGGCCGGGCTCGTGCAAGTGTGCAGGGCGTGCAGCCTGGTGATTGCCAAGCGTACCGGGCCGGGCATGGTGCTGTCGCTGGTGTTGGCGTTCGTGCCGGTCGTGTACGTGGTCAACGTGCCGCTCAGACAGGCGTACTGGGCTTTTCATGACTTTCCGAGTGCGTTGCGACTCCTGCGCCAGCATCGCCGGGCCGGTGAGACGGTCGTGGTGACCACCAATGCGGTGGCTGCGGTGCGGTACTACGCGCGCGGCGACGATGAGCGGTACTGCTACTACCCGGTTACGGCCGGCACGCTGCCTGTCCCGGGCCACGATTACGAGGCGATGGCTCGAGACTTGATTGCCCGCGCGGGTCGGCGCTGGTGGCTGTTGACGACAAGCGAGCGCGACGGGAGCAGGGCGCCTCTCCTGCGGATGCTGCGGCGAGGCGGCTACCCCTGCCGGCTGGTGGCGCCGGATGAGGACCCCGCGTCGTTTGGGGCAGCCCGACTGCTGGTGGTGAGCAGAGATGCAGAGGATCTGCCAAGGGTAGGACTTGAACACCCGCCGCCGGATGGGGAGTAGCCCGCTGCGACGTGCCGCGGACGGGAGAGTGCGACGCCGTTGCACGTCCGCTCCGGCGAACACACGACCGTCAATGTCTGCGGAGAGCGAAGTCGAATGGCGACCTCGCTCGTGCCGGATCCCCGTGGCCGCGCTAGATTTCGTGCAATACCGGGTGAGCCAAGTCGAGTTCGCGGAAGCTGAGCAGCTCCATGGCTCGGTGACCGTTGAAGTCCAACACCCGCAAATCGTCGGTCTGATGGAGATCGTCGCAGACCACGGTGAAGTGTTCACCGTACTTGCGGCGAACCGTGTCGACCGGCAACTCGTAGGCGATGAACTTCTCGATCCCCTTCGACGCCAGCTTGTTACGAAGTGCCGGCGCCTCCAACGAGTCGTGCGACGTGAGGATGACCAGGGGACCACTGCCGGCGAAGACCACAGCCGCTTTCATCTGTCGCCTCCTGTCCGGGCCAAAGCCGCCTAACGGGGTGGTGCGGCCGATGCCCTGTACATGCTGGTGCCCGCGATACGCGCCGGGTCCGACCAATTCCGGCGTTCACAATATTATAACACGCTCCAGCCCGCCGCGACAGAAGCCGTGCCCGGCCGCGGCACGATGGCAACGAGGCTGGAGCACCTCTCCGGACCAGGATGCTAGGATGGTTGGGCGTTGTCACGTGGGGCAGCCTCAGGACGGCGAGTCGTGTATGATGTTCGGCTGGACACGGCCGTGGTGTCTTGGGGTTTGTGACGGCCCGCGCCACGTCGTGTGACGGCGATGGCGCGACAGGCTTTCTGCCGGCGTACGTAGCCAATCATTGCCTATAGGGTGAGTTGGAAGGAGTGCCGAACATGCTTCGCAGTTTCGAAGGCAGACGACGCAAGCTCTCATTTATCGGTGCCAGCTACAAGTTCGTGCATCAGGGGGTGCGCGATTTCATCATCTCCAGGAGACTCTCCAACGCCACGCACCTGGAGAACACCGACGTGTGGCTGTACGACATCGACGAAGAGCCGTTGAACCTCGAGTACGACCTCATCGAGCGCATGATCCGCGAGCACGATAGCGGCCTTCGCGTATTCAAGGCCAAGTCACGGGCGGAGGCGCTGGACGGGGCTGATTACGTCGTGGTGTCGGTACTGGTCGGCGGGATGGACGCTGCCGAGCAGGAGGATCGCATCTGCCAGGAGTACGGCATTCGCCACACTGTGGGTGATACCATCGGGCCTATGAGTACCGCCCGCTGCCTGCGCATGGTGCCGCTGGTTCTGGACATTGCGGAGGACATGGAGCGGTACTGCCCCAAGGCACCGATGTTGTCGGTGACCAATCCGATGGCCGTGCTGACGCACGCGGTCAACAAGCACACGAAGATCCAATGTGTGGGAATCTGTCACGGCACCGAAAGCCAGGTGAGGCAGGTGGCCAAAGTCTATGGCGTAGCGCGCAACCAGGTGTGCGTCGATGTGGTGGGCGTCAACCATATGGGGCTGATTACGCGCATCGAAGTCAATGGAGACACGCTCGACGCCGACGAGCTGATCGACAAAATGCGCGACGTGCTGAAGAGAGGGTACGTCGATCCGGCCACCGGCAAAATGGACGAGTCGGACAACGCGTTTGCGTTCTTCCGAATGACCGGGCTGCTGCCGAACAACGGCGACCATCATTTCGTCGAGTTCTTCCCCTGGTTTCTCTCCAAGAGCGCGTTCGTCAACGGGGAGAACATCTACGGCCTCAACAAGCGCCTGCACGACCCGCAGGCCCGTCGCGAGCGTCACAAGTGGTTCTTCGATACGGTGTCGGGTTGGGCCTACGCGCCCCAAGACCAGCCGGTCCCGGACATGGATAAGTACTCGTCTGAGAACATCATCGACATAGTCAGCGGCTTCGAGAACAAGGGTTTTGCCAACGCCTCGGAGCTGCACCTTAACATGACCAACGGCGGCGCCGTGCCAACCCTGCCGGCCGACTCGAACCTGGAGCTTACCTGCCACATCACGCCGCGGGGACCCCAGCCGATCCAGTTCGACCCGCTGCCGGATTTCGCGCTGGGCGTGCTGACCCCCATGGTGTGCCTGAACAATCTGGCCATGAAGGCGGCCGTGGAGAAAAACAAGCAGGCGTTCCTGGAGGCGCTTCTGCTCGACCCGTTGTTGCAGGAGTTCAACAGCGTCGAGGAGCTCGCCGACCGGCTATGGAAGGTCAACGAGAAGCTCTGGACGCCGGTGAAGTAAGGGCTGGCTGGATTGCTCGACCGGCGAAACCAGGATCCTCATACAACGTATCCGATCGATGTGGTCACCGCAGCGCCTGGATGGCTGCTCGGCATCGCCGCAGCGTGATGCCGATCGAGTCATGGGTGGCCTCAGTGCCCGCCGCGATGGCGCGACCTCCGAACATCCGGCCGGTCTTTCTGCGTTGGCGTGGGTTACGACTTAGCCTTGTCGATCGGCTTGGCCAGGATCTCGTGCACGAAGAACGCCCCGATGTTGTCGGGTCCGGCGGCCGTGGCGACCACCGCCGCGTCGGCACCCCGGCTCGATCCGCCAACGCCGATGGCCTTCGCTCCTGCCGGCACCAGCCCTGTCTCGACGGCCATCAAGATCACCTCCAGGGCCACCTTGATGCCCTGGCCGAACTTGCGCAACGTATCGGCCGACTCGCCCGACACCTCATGCCAGTAGGCCGCCTTGGGCTGCTCGGGAATAAAACGCACGCCGAGTCGTTCGGCTTTGGCGACGATCGCCTCGTCCGGTTTGCCGTATTGCGGCCAATACTCGCTCTGAAACGCGATGGCGGCGATCTGCACGCCCGACGAGCCGATCAACTCAGCCGCTCGCAGGGCGGTACGGCCGGACGTGGTAGCCACCGCAACGTGCTTCACATCGCCCTCCTTCAGACGCGCCCCCACCACCGCGAAAAGCTCATCGGTGTTCTGTTGGCCCGGTTGATCGAAATAGACAATCTCGCTCTTCTGGCTCATGCGACTCACTCCCAAAGTTCGCCGTGGAGGTTCTCGGTGCGTTCCGTTAATTGCTTCTACTGCCGATCGTGCAACAAGTCGACCTCAAACGTAGCCGGCCGCCTGTCACCTGGCTAACACATGAGCAGGCACATCGTGATCGCCGTCGGCACGCTCTCATCGGGAGCAGCAATCCCACACCACGGGTTTGGCTCGGCGCCCGCGATCACGAGGCCAGTACTCTACAGCGATTCGAGGCCCGCGGAAAGGGTTCGCACAGTCGCCCACACAATGCAGAGCCGATGCGAAGATCAGTGAGGCGTCGCGCCGACGCTTACAGGCAGCGATGCCCCGCCTTCCGGCCGGACGCGTCTACGAAGTTACCGCGCCTTCCGATGCCGACGATACCGTACGCGCGTACTTGGCCAGCACGCCCCGCTTCTCACGCGGTTGCGGTTGCGTCCACTGCTCACCCCGACGGGTGAGTTCCGCATCGCTCAGGTCCACGCTCAACCGCTTGGCTTCGGCGTCGATGGTGATGACGTCACCGTCCCGCAGCAGCGCGATCGGTCCGCCTACCCAGGCCTCAGGCGCGACGTGCCCGACCACGATCCCGTGCGTGCCGCCCGAGAACCGACCGTCGGTGATCAGGCCCACCTTCTCGCCCAGGCCCTGCCCGACCAGAGCCGCCGTCACCGCCAGCATCTCTCGCATGCCGGGACCGCCCACCGGACCCTCCCCGCGAATCACCACCACATCGCCCGGACCGATCTTGCGGGCGTTGACCGCCTCAAAACACGCCTCCTCGCCGTCGAACACCCGCGCGGGTCCGGTGATCCGCGTCTGCTTGAGGCCCGACACCTTGGCCACCGCACCTTCCGGTGCGACGTTGCCATGCAGGATCACAATGTGGCCCGTCGGGTGCATCGGCGACTCAAAGGGCCGAACAATGTCTTGCTGGTGCTGATAGATGCTCCGCACGGCCCGCAGGTTGTCGGCCAGCGTCTGCCCGGTCACGGTCATGCAGTCGCCGTGGATCAGGCCCGCTTCCAGCAACGCCTTCAGGACCGCCGGGGTTCCTCCGGCCCTGTGCAGATCGTGCATGACGAAACGGCCCGACGGCTTGAGGTCGGCAAGGTGCGGCACCTTCCGGCCGATGCGGTCGAAGTCGGCAAGCGTCCACTCCACGCCCACCTCGCGAGCAATCGCCGTCAGGTGCAGCACGGCATTGGTCGACCCGCCCAGCGCCAACACCAGTGTGTACGCATTCTCCAGCGACTTGCGCGTGATCAGATCGCGCGGCCGGATGTCGCGCTCGATCAGCTCGACCAGAGCACGACCCGCCATGAAGGCTTCACGCTCCTTGGCAGCCGATACGGCTGGGTTGCTCGCCCCGTAGGGCAGCGACAGCCCCATCGCCTCCAAGGCCGAACTCATACTGTTGGCTGTGTACATGCCGCCACACGCGCCCGCGCCGGGGCAGGCCTCGCACTCGATCTGGTGTACTGTGCGCTCGTCGATCTTCCCCGCCTGATATTGTCCGACGGCCTCGAAGATCGACACGATGTCGATCTCGCCGCCGCTCTCGCTCACGCCCGGCAGGATGCTACCCCCGTACACCAGGACGCTGGGCACGTTGAGCCTGGCCATGGCCATCGCACAGCCCGGAAGGTTCTTGTCGCACCCGGCAAAGGCCAACAAACCGTCATGGTTCATGCCCCCGGCCACGACCTCAATGCTGTCGGCGATGACCTCGCGTGAGACGAGGCTATAGCGCATGCCCTGATGGCCCATCATGATGCCGTCAGCAGCCGTCGGCGCGCCGAAGACCTGCGGCACGCCCCCCGCGGCGCGAACGCCCTCACATCCCTTGGCGGCCAGGCGGTCCAGATGGGCATTACACGGCGTGATATCGCTGTACAGCGAGGCCACACCAATCATGGGTCGTGAGAAATCGTCGTCCAGGAATCCCACCCCCCGTAGCATCGCCCGATTGGGCGCCCGGCTGATGCCATCGGTCGTGAGGCGACTGCGCCTCTTGTCCTCGGCGGGCATGGCTGTCTCCTGTGATCACTTGGTCTTGTGACTGGGTCGGCGCAATCCGACCGTCGAGTGGATTATAGGCGCGGCCTCGCGGCGCAACGCAGCTACACCAAAGCACCGCCAACCCGGTGGTGCTCGGCGTCGGGCTCGCCGCTTACAGAACCGGCCCGCCTAGCCCAGCGATTTCAGCGTTTTTCGGATCGCCTCGACGCAGGCAGCGACGGCCGGCGTGGGGTTGTCGACGTCGCCTTCATACTCCAGGGTGAAGTACCCGTCGAAGCCCATCTCGATCAGGAACGCCAGCATGGCCGGTAGGTCCAGGTTGCCCTCGCCCACCACCACGTCCTCGGGCTTGCCCGCCCGGTCGAACACGAAGTCTTTCAAATGCACCCCATAAAGCCGGTCGGCAAACTGGCGCGCGACCTTCACCGCGTCCTCGCCGCTGTCGATCATCCAGGCCGTGTCCAGGCAGAGTCCGACGTTGTCGGAACTCTTGTCGAACAACTCCTGCAACGCCCACACCGGCCCCAGGCGATGCCGCCGCCCGTGATTGTGGATGGCGATCTTCTTGCCGTACTCGGTGCACAGGCGTTCCGCCACCTCGAGCCCGCCCGGTCGGATGTCGGCCGAGAGCACCGGAATGTCGGCCAGCTTCGCGAACTCGAAGACTGGCCGCGCGGCGGCCTCGTCCTCGCCTATGCCGAACACGCCATACGATGAAACGGTCACGCCCGCCTTGCGATACACATCCAGCACGCCGGCCATATCCGGCTCTTTGCCCGGGTCGAGGTGCGCGACGGAAAGCTCGATCTTGTCCACCTTGCAGCCCGCCAGGGCCCCAATGACCTGTTCGTGCGTCTTGAACGCTCGAAAACACCAGCTCTGGATACCCAGCCTCGTACCAAGATCGCTGCTCACGACTTCACTCCTTGTGGAACATACCCATCTGGCGTCACAGCCTAAGTCGGGCCAGTCGCTCTGTCCAATCGCGCCGGCTAACCTGTGTTAGCCTCCCGCCAGGCCAGGGCCGCGTCCAACATCGCGATCACGTCGAACTTCGGCGACCAGCCGAGTTGGCGCGTCGTGTGCGAAACATCGATGTCGAAGGAATACGCGTCGGGAAGTTTGACGCGCTCGACCGGCAGACCAAGCTTCTCCGCCAGATACGCGGAGGGCCGATCGTACCCAAAGCCCGGACCGGACAGGTGAAACACCTGCCCCAGCGCCTTGGCCGACCCGACCATGCCGAGAAGTCCGTCCACAACGTCTTCCCGCTGAACCAGCGTGCGGCCCAGCGGCTCGCCATCCTTACCGCACGGTAGAACGACGAATGGCTGGCCTTGCTTGAGGCGCTGCCTCTGCTCGGGTGAGTAGGCGCTGTCGAACGGCCCGCGCCCGGGTCGCTTGGGGTCGTAGTTCGCGATGAACTGACGCAGCGCCGAATCATCCTGCTGCACATAGCTCAGGCGGGCAATCGTATACGGCAGCGACCCGTTGCGGCGATACTCGCTGACGATCACCTCCTCCAGCACCTTGCCGAGACTGTAGTAGCCCGGATAGCTCGCCGGCCGCGTTCGGTGGCTGATCGGCTTACGCTGCCGATGGCTCCAAATACCCGTCGCGGCGTCCGAACTCGTCAGAAGGTATTGCGTCACGCCGGGCGACCGGCCTATCGCGTCCAGCACGTTGATCGTGCCACGCACGCTGGTCTCGACGGCCTGCTCGACGCCGTCGCCCCCCTTGGTCAACTGGAGCACGACGTCGGCGTCGCCGATAGTCTCGGCCACAGCGGTCGGATCGCTGATGCTGCCCTCGACGACTTCCACGTCCTCGACCGAAAGGGGCGATCGGTGCCGCATCGCGCGGAGTCTATGCCCGGCTGTCAACAGCCTCGGCAACACCGCCTGCCCCACCACTCCCGAGCCACCGAATATGGCTAGCTTCATCGTCTACAGCCTCCCTTATCCGCGCACGGCGTCGGCGAACGCACGCAGGTTCTCCTCGGGCGTGCCCGGCGGAATATCACAGCCGCTGCTGACGATCCAGCGACGGCCCTGCACCGCCCGGCACAATTGACGCGTCTGGGTCCGTATTTCGTCAGGCGTGGCGAAGCGCAAGACTGCACTGGGGTCGAGGTTGCCCCGCAACACGATCCGATCGCTCACAATCGCCATCGCTTCTTCGACCGGCACCTGGTGATCGATGTCGAGCAATTCGGCGCCGGTGGCGATCATGTCGTCGAGAACGGGCCTGGTGTCGCCGCAAACGTGCAGCCCCACGGTCCGCCAACCCGCCTCTTTAAGCCGGGCTATCAGGTGCTGATGTCGAGGCTGAACGAACCGCCGGTAATGCTGCGGCGATATGAAGTTGGGCGAGCATGTTGCCTCACCCAGCATCAGCGCAGGCGCCCGGGTCTCAGCAAGAGCGCGTCCGAGCCGCAACGCCAACTCGGTGGTCAGGTCCAACACCTGTTCGACCAACCGAGGCTGCTCGACGAGATCCACCAGCAACTGCTCCACGCCCCGCAGTTGCGATGCCGCCAGCAACGGCCCGCGCAGAATCGGCAGCACGAACGCTTCCTGCCCGATCCGTTCAATTACGTCCGCGACCGCTTCGAAGAATAGCGGCATGCGCCCGCCTCTGGTCGGATCGACGCGTCGCAATCGCTCGATCGCCGACATGTCGGCCAACAGATGTTGCTTCAACACGGGCGCGGCGTTGGCGGGTTGCTCTACGCGAGCCCCCAGCGCCTCGGCCTCTGCCGTGACCCCCAAAGACAGCGTCACGCCGTCGTTGCCGAAGCGGCGATAGCCCCCGCAGATGACTTCCGCCATTGCCCGAGCATTGGCGAAGAACCGGCCCAACGGTACGTCGAACATCGGTGCCAGACCGGCATGCACGATCGGCAGCATCGCCGGGCGATCCACCTGTTGCCCTGCAAATACGCGGGATATGCGCTCAAGGCCCGTCATGCGTCATCACGCGAACATCACCTGCGCCAGACCATAGACCCGGGGCGTGAACATGGCGAACCGGGCCACGTCGCCGTCCACCTCCACCGCCACTTCCCACGACCGATGATCCGGATGGTGAGGATCGGTCAAGACGACCTTGGCCTTGGACTTACCCTCCGGCAGGGCAACCCGCACGTTCATCGTCGCGTCAAGCTGCTGCGGGTTGTAGTTGATAAAGTGCAGGTCCACGCCCGCTTGCGGTCCTTCGACCGCTGCAATCGCCTCGACGAATACGCAATCGTTGCCGGTTACGCGATGGGTAAGCGGCCGACTTACCGTTGCATCGTCAATTGCTTGGAGGAACTCGCCGCGGTTTTTCACCGGCAGGACGTTCTCGCCCCATACGCTGAACCAGTCGTGGAAGTCCCACTTCGTCGCCACGTCCCACGTCGGTACGTACACGAAACGCCCCGTGCCCACAGCCGCCACTTCGTAGTGGTCTTGCGGCGGATGGCCCAGCCAACGGGTCAACGCATGCTCCGGGTCGCGTGACCGGTACCATTCGTTGAAGCCCGCCGCCTTGCCCGACGCGATCACCCCGCCTCCCGACCGCAGAAACGCGTCCAGACGATCCAGCCACGCATCCGACCGGGCCTGAACCTCCGGCAACGCCGCGATCCGGAACCGATCGATCTGATCGATCTGCTTGTCGAAGATGATGCCCCACGGCAGCTTCTCGATCGCCAGCGTCTGCTCAAAGGCCATAAGCTGCTCGTGGACCTTCGCGCAGTTGTAGTTGGTCGACGGCTCGCTCCGCAGCACGGCGATGTCGTGCATGTGCTGCCGTTCGTGAAGCAGCCGCTGATGACCCCGCAAGAACAGAGTCATCGGCGTGTAGACTGTGCACGCACCGATGTCGCCCAGCCAGCCGTGGCCCTTGATCTGTTTACGATAGCCGAAAGTCTGGTCTTCGGCGCAGGCCAGTTCGGTGGCCTGCGTATCGACCACCGCAATGTGCGTGCTGTGCGCCGACTTCCAGAATCGAACCTCGCTCACGATCGCGCCGTTTCGGTAACCGGGCCGATACCCGTCGATGCAACTGAAGTCGAGAATGTTGCCGAACGAGCCGTGGCAGATGCCGTGGTCGAACGCCCGGTTGTGCCCGTGTATGCCTTTTATGTTCATGCCGACGGCCGTGTCGGGCTTCTGGTTCTTCACGTGGTCGGCCATGTCGCGATAGAACTCGATCACGCTCTGCACGCGGTGGTCGATCCAGTCCTGAATCTCCGGCGTGCGAATGCCGTCCAGACGCCAAGGCGGGTTGGCCTGGCTGAATACCGGGGGCACCGAATCCGGGTACTCCGCCACCCCGTAACGCTGCTCGCATTGTTGGAGCGTGTAGTTCCTGCGAATCAACTGGCGGAAATGCTCCACGCAGTGATCGCAGCGACAGCTCCGCGGCTCGTACCGCAGAATCTGATTGTCGAAAAAGATCTCGTCGGCCCCAATCTCCTGCACGGCAATATCCAGCACCCGATGGAGATAGGCGCGATAGCCCGGATGGTTGAGGCAGGGAAACCATCGCTGGAGCTGGAAGCCGCCGTACGTGACCGGCTGGTCGTACTGGTCGCGCCGCATCCAATGAATCGCCTCGGGCACCTCCTTGAAAAAGTAGTCGGTGAAGATCGTGCCTCCCACGTACACCGACACCAGAATGCCGCGTTTGTGCAGCTCGCGGGCATAGGCAATCGTCTTGTCGATGTACGGTCGCTCGCGATCCAACCCGAACGCCTTGAAGAAGTGTGCCCGGGCCGGTCGGTGCAGGCCCATCTGCGACATGATCTCGATGTTCTCGATCGACTGATAGTCGCGCGTGCGGGCCTCCTCCGCCGGGTTGGCCGAGCCGCGGTTGCGGTAGAACCATAGCGGCTCATGGGTCGGGCCGACGTATCGCTTCTTCAACTCGTTGAGCTTGTCCAGATCGGTCGGAAACGGGCGATCCGGGTCGCCCCGCAGCCATTTCCGTGTTGTTACCGCCATCTTTGTCCAACTCCTTCTGTCTCATCCATGCCAAAGAACTTCTGAATACGGCAAGCGCCGCTATTCCCACTCCTGTCGCCTGTTCATTCAGCCATCTGCCACGACACCGGCGCCAGCAGGCCCACGCCTTCGACCTCGCGCGGCTCGGACGAGTAGTTCGCCATCACACGCGTCCCGTCGGCAAAGCTCGTGGCCTGTACCGATCCGTCCTCCGCCAACACCTCGTGCCCTACGCACGCCAGTCGTCCCACCCGCCCGTGCAGACGGGCCACCGGCAGCGCGTGACGCAACGCCTCGACCACCTCCGCGTCGTCAAGCCGGTAGCGATACAACTCCGTCTCGGGCATCCGCCCACCCACAAAGGCGTATTGGGCACCGAGCGGCATCACGTTGGGCGGCGCGCCCATCAGAGCGTCCTGCGCTGCTTGCAGTCCCTGCCATCCTCCGCCGGACAGCGGAAAATCCATCTTGTCGCGCTCGCCCTGGTTGCGGTGGTGCGGGTTGTTGTAGTTGTCCACCTCCCACCAGTCGTGTACGCACGAATCGTGATACACCAGACTCGTCATGGGTACGGTATACCAGTCCGGGTGCACCGGCTGGGGGATCTTCACCGATCCAATGTCGTAGCTGCCCGTCGCGTACCCCCAGAAGCCCTCCGACGAAACGACGCACCCCCGGCGCGTCGCCGTCTCCATCACCTTGCATCGCCACGCCGCATCGTCCCTGCGGTCCAGCGGATGATCCGGATGGCCACATTCCAGCCCTTCCCGACTGGCCGTCACGTCGAAGTGCTGCGCGGTATGGCCTCGCATCCGCTCATCCTGAATTGCGTTGGCCAGCACCACCTGTCGCACCGGGCACGATCGATACCACTTCACGTCGTCGATTTGCCACCCCAATCGCGGCTGACCGTCGGGTGTGAGCATAAGGTTCTCGGCGGCCTCCGGCACGTCTTCCACCCACATCCACGACGCCGCCAGATATCCTAACTCGTCGAGCAGGCCCAGATGTCGGCGAATATCGATAGGCCGCCGCCCGCCCATCAGATAGTCCTCGACCACATTGCCGATCGACAACGGATACACGAACGCCCGGTCGAAACCCATTTTCTTCAGCGTTCGAAAAGCCCCCGCATAGTCCAGCTGGTCGTCCTGACAATACCCAACAAAGCACATCAACGCGCCGAACAACCGCTCCAGGTTCGGGCGCTGCTCGATTTTCTGCTCCCAGGTTACCAGGCGGCAGGCGTCCTGTACGTACCGGCGATAGGCCAGGCAGATCGACGTGACGTTGCGCTCCGCGAACTTCAGCATCACGCTGCGGTTGTAGCGCAGTGCCCCGCGCGACGGATCTTGGATCGACCCGACGCGCATCTCGCCCGCTTTGCTCTTCTCCAGCCAGATTCGGCTGTCGTGTTCGTCTTCGACGATCGTCAACAGGGCGTCCTTCTGCCCGGCGACGGCGAAGAACGGCATCGACCAGCCGGTGTGCCCGCCGCGTCGCAGGTGCAGGCAGAAAGGCTCTCCCGTTCCTCGATGCCATATGCCCTGGTTCTTGGCCACGGCGACGGCTGGGGCGGCCACCTCCTCTGGTCGAAACGCCCCGGGCAGGGCGCATGTCGTCACCGTGGATCGGCCCGCCAGCGCTGTAATCCGCAGGGCGTCGCCGGTCAGCTCGTACCGCAGCACGAGCGCTCCCGCCGGACCACGGCGAGTGACGACAAGCACATTGTCGCCCTGCGCACTCACCTGCCCCGTGCGAAATGGTGTCGCCGACTTGGCCGATTCGTCCACCGCGTTGCCGCCGAACCTCTTGGCATTCTGTCCGAACGGCACGCCGTCCCGGCCCGAGCCGTCGGCCATACACGTACCGTCGTCCAGGCACCAACGCACACCCGTAGCACGGTTGACGACCGACACGTCCGAGGCATCGTCGCTCACCTGCAACTCGATCGCCTGGTTGCGGATCGTCGGCATGATGCCCGTCCTTTCCTCCAGCGCCGCCCGCCCGCACGGCGCGGCGCGTGCGCTACTTGGCAATCAGTTCCGCCAGACGCAGGCGCAACTGCGAAATCTGCCACGCCTTGAGCGTGCTGAAGCGCAGCGCGTCGGCGTTGTCGGCTCCCGCGCCGGGCCGCACGCCGGCTGTAAACTGCACCGCCTTCTGAACCATCGCCTCGATCTGCTCGCGACGGAGATTCTTGCGCTCCGCCAGAAGCACCATGTACTCGACAAGCTGCTGCCCGTCGCGCATCGCCTTCAGCCGCATATCGCCCACCACCGGCAGACCGAAACGCTTGCCCGGCACCAGCAGTGCGTTGCCGCCGACGCCCGTGTCGTTGGTGTCCAACGCCCTGGCCCCACCCAGCGTCTGCCACGGCAGCACCCCGTTGGCTTCGCGCATCCACGCGTTCACCAACCAGACCAACGTTCGCGTGTTGCTTTCGTTGTCCGGACTCGCGCTGCCGTAGGCCATCAGCTTCAGACCGGTCTCGTGCGCCAAAATGCGACACCGTCGGTTCATCGCCGGCGAGTTGAACGCCCCCGTGCCGAAGTACACCGTGTCCACCACGCCTTCCAGCACGCGGTCCTGCCACTGCGGGCGAGAAATGTCGCCCCTCGCTGCCCATCGAAGCGGATCGGCCTGCCCGCGACCCTCCGTCCACAGCCGGCAGAAGAATTGCAGCGCTAGCCAGTCCTCCCAGTGGTACGGCTCATCGGTGGTCCACCACATGTTGCTGCCGTAGTTGGTCCGGTGCGTCTTCTTGCCGCCGTAGAAACACTGCATCTCCGTCTGGTTGTAGCCCTTCTCCTTGAAGTGCTCCATGAACTGCTTCTGCACCGCCAGGAACGCGTCCTTGTACGCCCGGCTCAACGCATCGCCGATGTACGGCGCCTTCAGAGAGTTCTCCACCAGGTGCTTGACGTCGTCGCCCTTGGTGGGCCAGTAGCCCTGATAGTTGTACGTCTCCTTCGTCAGCGGCATGGGCCAGCTATCCTCGAACGGGAGATACATGCACGGCACGGGCACGCCCGCGCGCCGGTTGTCCTTAAACACCTCACCGGTCAGCAGCGGGCCGGCGCCTCGGTCGTATCTGTCCCAGACCACCTTGATGTCTTTGCCCGACCCCTTCAACTCGGGCGCCCATCGCCAGCAGTTCAGCACGCAGCGGTGCTGATGGGCCAGTCGATAGTAGTCGTGCGCGTCGGCCGGCACCCGATAAGCGTTCAACTCCGGCCAGAAGCTCAGCCGATCCGGCAACACAAAATCGAACACCCGCAGCGAAACGGGAACGGTCTGCCCTTCCGAACCGCCCCCCTCTATCGCCAGCGCTACTTTGAGCGAGCCGACGTACCAGCCCGGCTTGGCATCCTTGGGAATGTAAATATCGACGTATAGACTCTGGAGCTTCTGCCCCTCCAGCTTCCGATCTGCGTCCGGGATCGCCATCGACGCGCCGTGCGCAATCGGCACGCAGTACGCAGGCTGCCACTGCTTGTCGCGGTTTTGCGCGTACCAGTTCTTGAACAGCTCGATCTCTTCCCCGCCGATCGTCGCCCCGTCCGGGCTCCGCAAGGTCTGCGGCACCACGCGGATGTCGGCCAGCGGTTCGTCCCCGATCTTCTCGATGCAGAGCTGAAACGAAACGTACTCGCCTCGCGCCCCAAACAGTCGCACGGCCTGGCCGTCCCACACGGCGTTCGCCCCGCCGGCCGTACCGGTCTGTTCCATATCGCCGAACATCACCGCCCCGGTCTTGGGATCCAGCTTTACCAGACCCGGGTACGCCCACACCTTCATATGCTCGGTCGACAGCAGCCTGGCCGCCTGCCCGTCCGGCTTGTCCAGCGGCCCCAACGAAAGCGCCCCGGGCAGCGCCGGCGACGCCTTGACTTTCACCACCGCCGGCGGTGATACCTGCCCGCCCGGCGAGACGGCAACCACCTTCAATTCGTAGGACTTGCCGGGCTTGAGGCCCTCTAGATGGAAAAGCGTCTCCCCGTGCGCGGCCGGATGCCTCACCCGCCATCGTTCCACCGGCTC
>CBFCZG010000034.1:0-20416 GCA_965602375.1 uncultured Phycisphaerae bacterium
GCGGCAAGAGGGCGCTGAAAGAGGGCGTGGTCGAGTTGAAGCGACGAGGCGACACCGAGGTGATCAAACTCCCGCCCGATGAAATGGTCGGCCAGGTCGCGCAACGGGTCAGCCAGGCCCTTGGCTAGGGGGTGTGGGGCTCCCAGGGGAGATCGCGCCGATGGGCAAGCCGAGGCCGCCACAGAAGGTCAAGCTTATCGTCGGCATGCTCTCGGGCGATGTCGATCTGCTGGCGCGGGCGCAGAAGTTGCTCGGCAGGACATTCGGCGCCGTCGAGTTGCAAAGCGATGTGTGGCCCTTCGACGCCACCGATTACTACGAAGCCGAGATGGGCCCACAGCTCAGACGGCAGTTCGTCGCCTTTGCCGATTGCATCCAGCCCGATGCCCTGGCGGAAATCAAGCGAACGACCAACGAGATCGAGGCCCGAATCTGCGAGGATATGCTCGTCGACCTCGACCATCGTCCGGTCAACCTCGACCCGGGCTACGTCGCCCTGAGCAAGCTGGTTCTGGCCACCACCAAGGACCACGCCCACCGCGTTTACGTCCAGCGCGGCATCTATGCCGAGGTCACATTGAAATTTGAGCACGGTGCCTGGCGACCGTGGCCGTGGACATACCCCGATTACGCCGCCGGCACGTATTACGACTTCTTCAACCAGGTTCGCGAGCGCCTGCACCGGCAACTCCACACGTTGGCGGATCAGTCGTAAGCTGTCTCGCACGCTGAGAGGATCATGATCGGGCTGGCCATTGTAAGCCTTGCCATCTCGTTGGGGCTAAGCGTGGCGGGCACGGCATGGGTACGCTCCTGGGCGCTGCGCCGCGGCTTTGTCGACACACCGGGGGGACACAAGGCCCACACCAAGCCGATCGCACTGGGCGGGGGCATCGCGATCTTCTGGTCCGTCGTGCTGCCCATCGCCGCAGGAATCATCGTCGCGTGGGTTTTCCACCTGCGCGGCACGCCCGCACCCGTGGTAAGTCTGGCCGAGCGGTTCGTGGGTTCCGGGAGGTTCGCCCCCCTACTGGGCGGTCTGATCGCCAAGACGCCGACGGCCCTGGCTATCGTCGGCGGGGCGTTCATGTTGCACATCCTGGGGCTGATCGACGATCGACGCCCACTCGGGCCGGTCATGAAGCTCACCGCAGAAGCGCTGGCGGCGGCGCTGGTGGCCGCCTTCGGGTTGCGCATCGCCGAGTTTCTCGGCCCGGGGCTCTCTGTGGTCGTTACCATCTTGTGGCTGGTGCTTGTCACCAACGCCATGAACTTCCTCGACAACATGGACGGCCTGGCCGCCGGTGTCACCCTCATCGCGTGCGGGGTGCTTGCCGCCGCGGGCATGGCCAACGGGCAGATCTTCGTGCCGGTGCTGTGTGGGCTCTTACTGGGTGCGGTCGCAGGCTTCCTGCCCTACAACTTTCCTCCCGCGTCGGTCTTCATGGGCGACGCCGGAAGCCTCCCGATCGGCTATCTCCTCGCCGTGCTCGCCGTCTTGACGACCTACTACGACCCCGCACTGCACTTACAGCCTTTCGGGTTCTTCCTGCCGGTGGTGGTGCTGGCTGTGCCTCTGTACGACGTAACCACCGTGGTCTGGCACCGCCTGCGAGCCGGGGCGCCGCTCTTCGTGGGCGACCGTCGGCACTTCTCGCACCGCCTCACGGCTCGCGGGCTCTCGCCGCGTGCAGCCGTGCTGACGATCTACCTGGCGACCGCGGCTACAGCATTGCCGGCCACCTTCCTGCCCCGCGCGACGTGGCCGATGGCTACGGTCGTCTTCGCCCAGTGCGTGTGTATCATGCTCATCATAGGGGTCCTCGAGCATACCGGTTCCCATGGCCAAACCGAATAAACATGCGCCCACAGCCTCGGCCGGATCGACCGGTCACCCAGCCGCTCGCCGTCTCGAGGCCGCCGCACTGCTCATTTTGCTTGCAGTGCTGGCGTTCCGCCCCCTGCTGAGCGAGGTGTACGAGTACGTGCCCCTCCAGCCCTGGCTGGCCGCCCTTGCACCCGCGGGTCCCGGTCCGGCTACGACCATTCTCACCGGAGCGGCGATTCAGTTGGCCATCCTCTGCTGGCTGCTCTCTCGCCTGGTCGACGGGCGTGTGCGCTATCGGTTTACCGGTCTGGAGATCGGCTGGCTGATATGTGCGTTGGCCGCCGTGATCTCGTGCAGTGCAGCCGGCAGCAAACGGGTGGCGATCACGGCCGCGAGCGATCTGCTGCTGCAAATCGCCGCTGCGATGCTGCTGGTGCAGCTTCTTACGTCACCCGCGCGACTACGGTTGGTTGCATTGGTGATCTTCACCAGCGCCGCCGTCTTCGCGCTGAAATGCGTAACGCAGTGGAGCTACGAATTCGACGAGACGCGCCGCTTCTACCAGGAGCACGCCCTTCAAGGCGCCGCTCAGTATGCCTTCGATAATGAACCCGGGCATCGAGAGCTGTTCGAGAGCCGCCTCCAGGCAGGCGAGGCTACAGGTTATTCCTTCCACAGCAACGTGGCCGGCGAGTACCTCGCCATGGTTGCCTTTGCCGCGCTGGCGCTGGTCGTGGCTCGATGGCGCGCCGGTCGCACGATCGGCGCGAGAGTGATCGCCGCCCTACTGCTGAGCGTACCGCTCCTGTGCTGTTTGGCGCTTTGGCTGACTCGCAGTCGCGGAGCCATGCTCGCCGGTCTGCTTGCACTTGTGGTGCTGCTTTGCATGGCAGGATGGCGCTCGCGCCGATCCGGACACCGCCTCGGCGCTGTGCTCGCCGTCGGGGTGCTCACCATCGTCGCGATCCTGGCTGTGGCACGGCTTGGCCAGCCGTCGGCGCAAGCGGGTGCCGCCCGAGAGAGCTTCCGCCAATTGGCCGGCTCGATGACGTTCCGACTCCAGTACTGGTGGGGCGCCTCCGAGATGATCGCCGACCACGGCCTCAGCGGTGTCGGGCCCGCCAACTTCGGCAGACGCTACCTTCAATACAAACTCCCGTCTGCGCCGGAGGAAGTCCAGAACCCTCACAACCTGGTGTTTCAGATGGTGGCCGAGTGGGGCTGGCTGGGGGGGCTCGGCCTCGCCGTGTTGTTCGCCGGCGCCGCGTGGAAGTGGCTTCGCGCGCCGCGGATGTCGGGTGAAAGAGGTGCGCATGATGGCCCGATTGCCCGAGGTCGAGACATGCTCATCTGGGTCTTCGCGGTCGGGCTCCTGCTGATGCTGGCGCGCGTGCTCCTGCATTACCACCAGTCGGCAGGCTTTGTTGTCATCGACGCAGTCATGCCGGCAATCATCTGGTTGGTGCTGGCGTTGCTGCTCTGTCTGGCGTCGGAGCCCGCCGAGACACCGGACCGCACTGACCACCGTCCAATCTGGCGGCCGGCGCTTGGGGCGGGTCTGGCGGCTTTCGTTCTGGCCAACATGGTCGGGTTTTCGTTCTTCACGCCCGGCGCGGGACACACGTTTTGGGCGCTACTGGCACTAGGCCTGGCGGTCCCCGATCTTAGCCGCACGCCCACATCGACTCCTGCGCGAAGTCGGTGCGTGCTGGCGACGGGCGTCTTCCTCGTAATCGCTGCGTGCTATTGGGTGGGGCTCGGCTATCGGCCGCTGCGGACGGCTGCCCTGATCGACGCTGCCCGGACCGCATCCCACCCCCCCCGCCAACTTACCCTCTATCGGACGGCCGTGGCCGCCGACCCGCTCGACCCCAGTCCTCCGGTGCTGCTGGTTGATTGGCTGTTTCGTCGGGCCCGCCCAATGGCATCAGCCGATGAGACGATCGGCGAGGCGATTCAGATGCTACATGAGGCGGTTCGGCGCGATCCCTACCAAGCCGTGCTCCATCGGCGTCTGGCACATGCGTACGAGCTTGCGTATCGGATCGCACCTACGCAGACCGACGACCTTCGCGCGGCCTGCGAGTGGATGAGACGAGCGGTCGAGCTGTACCCCACGTCGGCGCACGCTCGCGTGCTGTACGGCCGGCTGCTGGCTCGCGCTGCTCGCGACTTACAGGAGGCCGACCTGTTTGCCCAGGCCATCCAACAACTTCGCCTCGCTCTAAAGTTCGACGAGCAGTTTCCGCCTCAGGAGATCCGCCGATTCGGCCCGGACTTCTGTCGCCAAATCGCCGATTCGATCCGCACGCTTCAGCAGGAACGGTCAGAATTGGTTCGCTGACACAACGTGGTTCTCATGTCCGTGCCGCGCCGGAACTGGCGCGAACGATCAGCTTCGGCTGAATCCGAACTCGCTTTGGCTCGGTGCGCTTGCCGGTCAACCGCTCATATAGCAGTTCAAAGGCCAGGCGCCCGACCTGATCGACCTGGGCATCAAATGTGGTTAGAGGCGCCTCCGCAAGCCTCGCGTCGGGCAGGTCGTAGTGCCCTACGACGGCTACGTCCTGCGGCACACGAAGGCCAGCTCGGCGGGCGGCTACCGCTGCCAGCAACGCCACGCGGTCATGGGGGCAGACGATGGCCGTGGGCCGCGGATCACGCTTGAGCAGACGCTCGACCGATCGCGGCACCGACTCAAACCAGTCGCCCGGCGAGAATACGATAAACTCATCGCGCGGTCCCTGGCCAGCCTCGCGAAGCACCGACCGATAGCCGTCCAGATACCCAGCCATCGAGTGATCGTCTTCGCGCCCACCCACAAATGCGATCCGCTTGTGACCAAGACTCATCAAGTGCCGGGCCGCCTCGCGCCCGGCATGAGCATCGTCGATAAAAACTGCATCGACCTGCAAGCCCTCGCCTGTGTGGTTCATCAACACTACGCGGTCGGACGGCCGCAATGCCTGCGCCAGCACATCCGTCGCAAGACGCGTGGCTACAAAGGCCATGCCCTCGAGCTTCGCCCCGCGGAACTTGCCGATCGCGTCGGCCACCCGCCCGTTGCCTGCCGGCGCATCAAACAGAGTCACCCCATAGTCGACCTCTGCCGCCCCGGCACCGAAGGCCGACACAAAACGCGCCGCCAACACCCCATAGACCCGCTGGCAGTAGACCCCAACGGTCCGCGTCCTGCCGCTGACCAGCGCCCGGGCCACCGTATTGGGCGTATACCCGAGGCGTTGAGCCATCTCCAGCACCCGCTGCCGCGTCGATTCTCGGACCCGCTTATCCCCCCTCAATGCCATCGACACGGTCATGGCCGAAACGCCCGCCTCTTTCGCCACGTCGTAGATGGTCACCGCCACGGAGCCACCGCCTCTCTCTGACCAACATCTTCGACTGATGGGACGGGCAATTTTATCGATAAATCTGCATCCGTCAACGAAACGACCCCATCCCGCCGCCAGGAACACCCCCGGCGCCGCCAGACCTCCTAGCCGCGTGTAGCAGTAGACGCTTGCCGAGCTGGCCCGGCCGACTCAGCCGCCTCGAGCCGCCGCTTCAGATACAGGTACCGGCGCCAAGTCGAGGACGAGCCCGGATCGACGTTCAGTTCCTCCACGTAGTAGCGAAGGGCTTCCTGCGGCCGGCCCTGAATCTCGTGGATGCGAGCGATGTGATACCGCACACTCGGAAAATACGACGCGATCCGGACCACTTCCAATAGCCGCGGCATGGCGTCATCGTAACGCCGCTGACGATAATCCACCAACGCTCGGTTATATAGCAATCGAGGCTCACCCGGGTCTTGCGCCAAAGCCCGATCAAATGTCTCCCTCGCTGCGTCGTAGTCTTCCTGCATGCTCTGGCAGTTGCCAAGCCTCAGGGCGTACTCGGTGCCGCCGTGGCCGGCCGCTATGCGCTGCTCCAGTTGCCTCTGCGCGCCGGCAAAGTCGTCCAGCACCATGACTCGGTCAATCTGCTGAAGGAACGCGCGATCCTCGTCGTTGACTGCCAGCGGCAGGACGGTCATGATCACCCCCAGCACGCTGGCCAGACCGAAGACCATGGCGCCCAACCGCCATCGGTCGGCTTTGCGACGTCTTTGATCGTGTGTGTCGGGCAGGTCAGGCATGACGGATACCTCGTCTGATTATGGTAGCTGCCATCCCGACCCTCGGCAACTGGCCCGTTTCTCGTCGCTGGACCGGCAGCAAATCCCTCTTGGCGCAGAATTTGGCTGCGCTTGCCTATGCGTGAGAATATGATCAGCAAGAAGCGTTTTGCCCGTCCGCCCAAAACCTCTCGGCCGTCGCCCTTCTGGGCCTGGAACGACCGGCTCGAACCCGCAGAGCTGCGACGCCAGATCCAACTCATGAAGCAACAGGGGTACGGCGGCTTCTTCATGCACTCACGCGTGGGTCTGGACACCGACTACCTGTCGACTGAATGGTTCCGAGCCATAAGAGCGTGCTATCAGTCGGCCCACGAACTCGACATGGAGGCCTGGCTCTACGACGAGGACAAATGGCCCAGCGGTGCGGCCGGCGGGCTGGTCACGCGCAGCCGCCCCGACCTGGCGCCCAAGGGCCTGGCGGCCACGCGCATCGAAGCTTCGCAGCTTGCGTCGAGCCTGCGCGACCCCGCGACTCTGGCGGTCTACGCGCTGCGGCGCGCGGGCACGCGTCGGCTGGTCTCGGCGACCCGCGTGCGCAAGGGCGATCGACTTGGCGGCGAGCTCTGGCGCTTCGCCTGGCAAGCGCAGCAGCCGAGCAACTGGTACAACGGTGCGACCTACATCGACACGCTTGACCCGACCGCGGTGGCGGCGTTCCTCAAAGTAACGCACGACGCCTATCAGCGCCGCGTCGGCCGATATTTCGGGCCTCATATGCCAGGCATCTTCACCGATGAGCCCCACTACCGCGGCGCCATCGGCGTGGGACGCGGCGGGCAGGGTGCGGCCCTGCCTTACACGATCGGCCTGCCCGAGTACCTTGCGCAGCAGACCGGTATGGATCTGGCCGAGGTCCTACCCGACCTGTTCTTCGACAGTCCACGGTCAGCGACGATCCGCTATGCTTACTTCCGCTGTGTGACTCAGCGCTTCCTCGAGAGTTTCACGATTCCCTACGCCCAGCGATGCAGTCGCTATGGTCTGGCCATGACCGGGCACATGCTGCTCGAGGACGATCTTGTCTCGCAGGTATCCGCCATCGGCTCGGCCATGCCGCACTACTGGTACATGCACGCCCCGGGCGTGGATCACCTGCTCCGCCGCCACGATCATTTGCTAACCCATCGTCAGTGCAGCTCGGTGGCCCATCAGGCGGGCCATCAAAGGGTACTCAGCGAGCTGTTCGGTGTCAGCGGTCAGGACATGAGCTTTGAAGACCAGAAGTGGATCGGCGACTACCACCTGGTCAACGGTGTCAACCTCTTCTGCCCGCACCTGATGCTCTACTCCATGGTGGGCGACAACAAGCGCGACTACCCCCCCACCTTCAGCTATCACCAGCCGTACTTTTCGCGGATGCGTGTCGTCAACGACTACTTCGCCCGTGTTTCGCATCTGCTGTCGCAGGGCAGGCCCGTCGCCGACGTCTTGCTGCTGCACTCGATCGGCAGCGCCTGGTCGACGGTAGCGCCGTTGCTCAACGACAAGGGACGGTCGATCGAACCGGACATGGCACAACCGACCCGTCTGTCGAAGCAATTGGATGGCGCACTTGTTTCGCTCGTCGGCGACCATCGTGACGTCCACCTCGGCGACGAGCTGCTTTTGGAGCAATTCGGACGTGTTCGGGGCAAACAGCTTGTATGCGGCAAGATGGCTTACTCCGTGGTCGTTGTCCCGCCATCTAAGACCTGGCACGGCAAAACGGTTGAGATGCTGGAGCGCTTCGCGGTCACAGGTGGCAGACTCGTGTTCGTCTCGCCCACGCCAAAACAGATCGACGGCCGGCCGGCAGCGGCCAGATGGCGACAGCTTCTTGGCCGCAAAGGCGTATCGGTTGTGCCTCGTCAGAAACTGACATCCGAACTTGCGAAATCGCTACCGCGCGGCGTCGGCGTGGAAGACTCGACGGGGCGACAGATCAGCGATATCCGTCACGCCGGGCGAGTCGACGGCAAGAAACGGATTCTCTTCTTCTGCAACGTCAGCCGCACGCGGACCTACCGAGCGTCGATCCGCCTGGACGGTCGTGGACGCGTCGAGAAGTGGGACCCCGCGACCGGAGCCGCCGAGCCGGTTCCGTCCCGGCGAATTGGACGTCACACCGTTGTCGACCATGAGTTCGCGCCGGTCGGTTCGCTGCTGCTCGTCGTCGACGCCTCGCGACGACCCGTCGCCTGCCGCCGCCAGAAGCCGCGACGACTGCGCAGCATCCCGCTAAACGGGCCGTGGACGTTTCGCCACCTCCACCCCAACAGCATGACGCTGGACTTCTGCCGGTTGCGCGTCGGGCAGGCACGCTTCAGCCGCACCATGCCCGTTTGGCAGGTCCGCCACAGACTCTACGAACAGGCCGGACTGAAGCCTTACGTCGGCATTCAGCCGTGGGCCCTGCGCCAGCTAAAGGTCAAGCCCAAGCCGCTGGCCGTGACGCTTCGCTTCGACTTCGCGTCCGATCTGGACGCCCCTGACGTGGCGTTGGTCGTCGAACGCCTCGAGCGCTTCGATCTCCGCGTTAACGGACAGCACGTTCGTTCCCGGCCGGACGGATGGCACTGGGATCGACAGTTCGGCAAGGTCACAATCGGCAAGTGGGTGCGGCGCGGGCGCAACCGGATCGAACTTTCCGCTCGCTATGCATTGGATACGCCCATAGAGGACATCTATCTGGTCGGACGTTTCGCCACCCGGGCTTTGCGGACGGGCATGTTTGCCCTGTGTACCGAGCCTCAGACGCTCAGCAGGGGCGACTGGTGCGGGCAGGGCTACCACTTCTATTGTGGAAACATGCTATACACCGCCGATGTTGAACTACCCGCCCGCCTTCCAGGCCGGGCCGTACTGCAACTGCGCCGGCCGATGGGCTGTGCCTTCGCCGTCCACGTTGACGGGCACGAGGTGGGCACCATCGCCTGGCAGCCCTGGCAGATCGACCTGACCGGTGCGGTTCACCCGGGTGTCAATCGGATCGGCATCGAGGTGGTCGGCACGCTGCGGAACACGTTCGGCCCACTGCACCACACGCAGCGCGATCCGTGCTACTGGTGGGGTCCGCAGGCCTTTGTCGACCGCGACCACTGGACCGGCCGCTACCGCTTCGTGCCGTACGGCTTGGGTGGTGCCAGGCTGGAGCTGCTGAGTGGGTAGTCGCCCACCATATGCCCTCACTGCTCGGCCCAAATCCGGCTTATCCTCACCGCCTGCGCGAAATTCCACATGACATGCTGACTCACCAGCTAATCGCGAAATAAGTGGATACGTTAGTTCTTTATTCACAAGACTTTACCTTCATACACATCGCCGAGCGAGGCTGGCATGGGCTTTGCGTTCGACCCGATAAAAGGGAGCAGTCCGCGCCGAGGCTCGGCGTGGCGCCGGTGGCAGTCCCAGGCTGGAAACGAGCACGCCGGGAAGTTACCTTTCCCTGACGCTGTGCGAGCGGCAGGAATCCTATGACGGACGAGGAAAGCACATTATGGCCCAGACACGCATGATCACAATTGACGGCAACGAGGCGACTGCGTCGGTTGCGCACCGAACCAACGAGGTCATCGCCATCTATCCGATCACCCCGTCGAGCAACATGGGCGAGTTCGCCGACGAGTGGTCGGCACGCGGGCAGAAGAACATATGGGGCGTCGTCCCCGACGTGACCGAGATGCAGTCGGAGGGAGGTGCATCGGGTGCGGTCCACGGTGCGCTCCAGGCCGGAGCCCTGACCACCACCTTCACCGCGTCGCAAGGCCTGCTGTTGATGATCCCCAACATGTACAAGATCGCCGGCGAGCTGAACAGCTACTGCATGCACGTGTCGGCCCGTACGGTGGCCACCCACGCCCTGTCGATCTTCGGCGATCATTCCGACGTGATGGCCTGCCGGCAAACGGGCTTTGGGCTGCTTGCCTCCGGCTCGGTGCAGGAGGCCCACGACATGGCCTGTATCGGGCAGGCTGCGAGCCTTAAGTCGCGCGTGCCTATGCTGCACTTCTTCGATGGATTCCGAACCTCCCACGAGGTCAACAAGATTGCCGAGCTCAGCGACGACGATCTGCGCCAGATGATGGACGATCAGTTGATCGCCGAGCACCGCAAGCGCGCCCTCACGCCCGACAAGCCGGTGCTGCGGGGCACGGCCCAGAACCCCGACGTGTTCTTCCAGTCGCGCGAGGCGTGCAACAAGTTCTATCTCGCCTGCCCCGACATCGTGCAGGAGACGATGGACGCCTTCGCCAAGCTTTCGGGGCGGTCCTACCGTCTGTTTAATTACGTCGGGCATCCTCAGGCCGAGCGCGTGCTCGTTCTGATGGGCACCGGGGCTGAGGCCGCCCACGAACTGGTCGAGTGGATGGTCGAGCAGGGCGAGAAGGTCGGCCTCGTCAAGGTCAGGCTGTATCGGCCCTTCTCCCTGAGACATTTCATCGAAGCGCTGCCCAAGACCGTCAAGTCGATCGCCGTGCTCGACCGCACGAAGGAGCCCGGCACCATCGGCGAGCCGCTGTACCTCGACATCGTCACCGCCATGCGTGAGGGGCGCGACACCGGACTGTGGCCGACCGAGAGCGAGCCGGCCGTCATCGGCGGACGCTACGGACTATCCTCGAAGGAGTTCACACCGGCCATGGTCAAGGCCGTCTTCGATGAGATGGCCAAGAACGAGCCCAAGAACCATTTCACGGTTGGCATCGTCGACGACGTGACGGGCACGTCGCTCGAGGTCGATGACGAGTTCGACATTGAGCCGGCCGACGTGGTTCGCGGTGTGTTCTTCGGCCTGGGTGCCGACGGCACGGTGGGTGCCAACAAGAACTCGATCAAGATCATCGGCGAGGAAACACCCAACTACGCGCAAGGCTATTTCGTATACGACTCGAAGAAGTCGGGCGCGGTGACGATTTCGCACCTGCGGTTCGGGCCGCGGCTGATACGATCGACCTACCTGATCCGGCGCGCGAGTTTTGTGGCGTGCCATCAGTTCGAGTTCCTCAGCAAGTACGACATGCTCAAGTACGCCAAGGAGGGCGCGGTCTTCCTGCTGAATGCACCATTCCCCACCGACCAGGTTTGGGACCAACTGCCCAAGGAGGTGCAGGAACAGATCATTGCCAAAAAGCTCCGCTTCTACGCGATCGACGGGTACAGCGTCGCCAAGGCCACGGGCATGGGATCGCGCATCAACACCATCATGCAGACCTGTTTCTTTGCGATTTCCGGCGTCCTGCCGCGCGACGAGGCCATCGCCAAGATCAAAGAGACGATCAAGAAAACCTATGGCCGCAAGGGCGACGAGATCGTCAATCGCAACTTTGCCGCGGTGGATCAGGCCCTGGAGAACCTGCACGAGATCGACGTGCCGCAGCACGTGACCGCCACCCACTGCCGGCCGCCGGCCGTCTCCGAACAGGCGCCGGAGTTCGTCAAGAAGGTAACGGCGACCATCATGGCCACCAACGGCGACACGTTGCCGGTCAGCGTCTTCCCGGCCGACGGTACCTGGCCGGTGGGCACCACGCAATGGGAAAAACGCAACGTAGGCCTGGAGATCCCGTCGTGGGATCCCGCGGTTTGCATCCAGTGCAACAAGTGCTCGCTGGCTTGTCCGCACGCGACGATCCGACCCAAAGTCTACGACCCCGAGCTGCTGGCCGATGCGCCCAAGACTTTCAAGTCGGCCGACGCGCGGGCCAAGGAATTCAAGGGACTTAAGTACACGTTGCAGGTCGCCCCGGAGGACTGCACCGGGTGCCGCCTCTGCGTCAGCGTCTGCCCCGCCAAAGACAAGGCCAACCCCAAGCACAAGGCCCTGGAGATGACACCGCAGTTGCAGGTCCGCGAGCAAGAGCGCGAGAACTACGACTTCTTCCTCAACAAGCTGCCGACGGTCGAGCGAAGCAAGGTCGCGCGGATCGACGTGCGGGGTTCGCAGTTCTTTGAGCCATTGTTCGAGTACTCCGGTGCATGCGGCGGCTGCGGCGAAACACCCTACGTCAAGCTGCTCACACAGTTGTTTGGCGATCGCGCCCTGATCTCCAACGCCACCGGATGCTCGTCGATTTACGGCGGCAACCTGCCGACCACGCCGTTCACGAAGAACGGCGACGGCCGCGGGCCGGCGTGGTCAAATTCGCTGTTCGAGGATTGCGGCGAGTTCGGCTTGGGGTTCCGGCTGGCGATCGACATGCACATCAAGCAAGCGCACGATCTGCTCGGCAAGCTCGGTCCCAAGCTCGGCGACCGCCTCGTCGACGAGTTGGTGAGCGCCGACCAGAGCACCGAAGCCGGCATTGCCGCGCAGCGCAAGCGCGTCCAGGCACTGCGGCAGAAACTCTCCGAGATTATCTCACCCGACGCCGAACGCCTCGACCGACTGGCCGACTACCTCGTCAAGAAGAGCGTCTGGATGGTCGGCGGCGACGGGTGGGCCTACGACATTGGCTACGGCGGGTTGGACCACGTGCTGGCCGGCGACCGTGACGTAAACGCCCTGGTCCTTGATACCGAAGTCTACTCCAACACGGGAGGGCAGCAGTCCAAGGCCACACCCATCGGGGCGGCCGCCAAGTTCGCCGCAGCCGGCAAGGAAATCCAGAAGAAGGATCTCGGCCGGATGGCGATGGCCTATGGGCATGCCTACGTCGCCAGCGTCGCCTTCGGCGCCCGCGACGTGCAGACGGTGCAAGCGTTCCTCGAGGCCGACTCGTACCCCGGCCCGTCGATCATCATCGCGTACTGCCCGTGCATCGCCCACGGCTACGATCTGGCCTTTAACGCCAGCCAGCAGCAACTGGCTATCGAGTCGGGCATCTGGCCTCTGTACCGTTTCGATCCGCGTCGCGTAGCCGCCGGCGAGCCGCCTCTCAAGCTCGATTCGCCTGCGCCCAAACGTCCCGTGGCCGACTACATGCGGAACGAAACGAGGTTCCGCATGGTCGAAAGGATCGATCCGCAGCGGTTCCGTCGCCTGGCCGAGCAGGCTCAGATCGCCGCGAACCAGCGGGTGGCCATCTACCAGCAAATGGCAGAAATGACCGTTCCCCAGGGCGACGGCGAGGGCGCCAAGCAGCCTGCCGCAGCCGAAGCCGACAAGTAGGAGAGACCGTTCGATGAATCTGACTACCACCTACCTGGGCCTGGAGCTGCCCCACCCGTTCATCGCCGGGGCCTCGCCCATGACCGAGGATCTGGATAAGGTCAAGCAACTCGCCGACGCCGGCGCGGCCGCGGTGGTGATGCACTCGCTGTTCGAGGAGCAGATCATCGCCGAGCAGCGGGCCACGCACGAGGCGCTCGAAACGCCGGCGGAATCGTCTGCCGAGGCGCTGTCGTACTTCCCCAAGCCCGAGCAGTTCAAGCTCGGTCCGGACGAATACCTCGAGCAGATCCGCAAGATCAAAAAGGCGGTCGACGTACCGGTCATCGCCTCGCTGAACGGCAGCACGATGGGCGGATGGCTCGACTACGCCAAGATGATGGAGCAGGCCGGCGCCGATGCGATCGAGCTGAACGTCTACTACCTGGCGACCGACCCGGCGACCACCGGGCAGGATATCGAGAAGCGCTCCATCGAGATGATCGGCGCGGTCAACACGAGCGTGAGGATTCCCATCGCCGTTAAGCTCTCGCCGTTCTTCTCGTCGCTGCCCCACTTTGCTCGGCAGCTGGACGGGCTGGGCGTCGACGGACTTGTGCTGTTCAACCGGTTCTATCAGCCTGACATCAACGTGGACGAGCTGGAGGTCGTCCGCAGCCTCGAGCTGTCCAACTCCCAGGAACTGCTGCTTCGCCTTCGGTGGCTCGCGATTCTGTCGGGGCGGATCCGTGCGTCGCTCGCGGTTACCGGCGGCGTCCACACGGCCGTCGACGCCACCAAGGCCGTTATGGCCGGTGCGCATGCGGTCCAGATGGTCTCCGCCCTGCTCAAGAACGGCCCGACCTATCTGGGCAAGGTCCGCGATCAGATGGCTGAGTGGATGGAGCAGCACGAGTATGACTCGCTCAAGCAAATGCAGGGCAGTATGAACTTGTCGCGCAGCCCCGACCCCAGCGCCTACGAGCGCGCCAACTACATGCACATACTCAAGAGCTGGCAGGCGTAGACTCGCTGTTCACACCGCCAGCCGAATGTGAGACCGTACCGCCGCCGGTGGCTCGAACCAAAGAGCTCCCGGCGGCGTTTCTTTCATCGGTGATCGACAACCCGCCCGTCAGCCGGGTGCCACTGACGGCTTGCCCGCCGAATGCCACTGCGCCGAACCATGTACCGGCGGCGCTACTTCATCGCCGATACACCACGCGACCGTCGAAAACCGTCGCCACAACCCGCACGTCTCTGATGCGTCGCGCCGGCACCCGCAGAACGTCTTCCGACAGTAACACGATGTCGGCTGCCATCCCAGGCGACAGCCGACCCATACATCCGCCACGGCCACCCGCGCGGGCGGCGCCCACGGTATACGCCGCCAGGGCCTGACTCACCGTGATCCGCTCAGTCGGATACGACCCCCCTACCGGCTGGTCGTTTCGGTCCTGCCGATTGACGGCCGCATGAATCCCGAAGATTGGGTCCATGGTCTCCACCGGCACGTCCGAGCCGAACGCCACCGGCGCCCCAGCCGCCAGCAGCGACCGAAACGGATAGGCCCGCTGCCCCGCTTTCGGCCAATAGCGATCCGCCAACGCAATGTCGCCGGGTAGATGGCATGGCTGCATCGACGCGACGACGCCCAGCCGCGCAAACCGTCGCACATCGGCCGGGCGGACGCACTGGGCATGCTCGACGCGGTGGATCAACCGTGTCGGCTCGACCCGCCGAGCCGCCGCCAGCGCCACCAGGGCTTCGTGGTTGGCCCGATCGCCAATGGCGTGAATCCAGCTTGCCAGTCCCGCCCTCGCCGCCTGCTCCACCTGATCGCGCAGCCGCTTGCCAACGCAGGTAGCCACGCCGCAATAGCCCCGCCTGCCCGGGTACGACCCGTACATGTACGCCGTCTGCGAGCCCAACGCGCCGTCGGCAAAGAGCTTGATGCCGCCGATCCATAGGAAGTCGTCGCCGAACCCGCTCTTCAGGCCGATCTGCCTGGCGTGATCCAGCAGCCCCGCCGGCGGCGCCCAGCACACCCGCAGATCAAGGCGCCCCCCCTGCCGCAGACGCGTAAACCACTCAAACGCCCGCCGATCCTCCAGGCTGTGAACGGTCGTGACGCCGAAGCGATGGGCGCGACGAATGGCCCCGCCCATGCCCGATCGAACCTGGCCGTCGCTCAGCATGTCGCTTGGGTTGGGCACGAGCGATAGGGCGTTTTCCTGCACGATGCCTGTCGGCCTGCCGCGATGGTCCCGCTCGATCCGACCGCCAGGAGGCGTACGCGTCCTGGCCGTGATACCCGCCGCCCGTAGGCCCGCCGAACTAAGCCACGCGCTGTGCCCGTCGCGACTCTTGACCATCGCGGGTCGATCGCCGACTGCCTGGTCGAGCAACCTTCGTGGTGTCGGGACCGCCCCGCCCTCGTCGAGGAGACTCAGATCGAACCCGCCGGCCAAAAGCCACTCGCCGCCAGTGGTTTGCTCAGACCGTCTCTCAATCCGCCGCAACACCAGCGCCAACGACGCAACGCCCGCCAGGTCCAGCAGGTTCAGCCGACACGCCCAGTTGAACAGGTGGGTGTGGCAGTCCGCAAACGCCGGCACGCCCACCGCGTCCGGCGCCCCCAGGACGCTGGTCGTCCGCCCCTTCCACTGCCGCATCTGCCGTCGCGAGCCGACCGCGACGATTCGCCCCCCTGCCACCGCGACGGCCGCGACCGAGGGCCTCGCCCGGTCCATCGTGTGGATCCGGCGCGCGTGGACGATCAGGTCTGCCTTGCCCACAGCTTGCCGGGACATGAGGTTCGCTCCTCCTGTTGCGCTTTACACAAAGACCCGTTGCTCACTGGCGATGCACACGCCATGATAGCCTCGATTGGTAACGATCGGGAGGTTCCAGCCATGCGAAGTAGTCAGGATATCATGGAGTTGGGTCAGCGTGCGTGGGAGGCGCGCATCGTCACGGCTGCGGCCGAGGTCGGCATTTTCGACGCCCTCGACCAGCGCGGTCGATCGGCTGGCTCGATCGCGCGGCGCTGCGGCCTCGACACGCGCGCGACCGAGCTCCTGCTCAATGCACTCGCCGGCATGGAGCTTGTTGCCCTGCGCCGACGAGCCTACACGGCCCGGCCGATAGTCAAACGTTACCTGCGAGAAGATAGCCCGCAAAGCATCACCTGGATGCTGCGGCACCACAACCAACTCGCCAAAAGTTGGGCCCACCTCGACGACGTCGTGCGGCGCGGCGGCCCTGTCCAGCGCGATCGCACCACCCGCCCCGAGGCCGAAGGAACCGAGCGATTCATCCGCGCCATGCACGACAACGCCCGCAAGCGTGCGCTCGCGCTTGCGCAGTTTCTTGCCGATCAGGACCTCCGCACCATGCTCGACGCCGGCGGCGGATCGGGCGCCTACTGCCAGGCGTTCTGCCGGAGATGGCCCAAGCTACAGGCAACGCTGTTCGATCGACCCGACGTACTCAAGGTCGCCCGCAAGATCGTCGGGACGGGGTCCGTAGGCCGCCGCATTCGCATGGTCGCAGGCGACCTTAACGACGACCCGCTGCCGCAGGGCTTCGATCTTGTGCTGCTTAGCAACGTAATCCATTCCTCCGGTCCCGACGAGATTCGCCTCTGGTTCCGAAAGATCCACAAGGCGCTCGTACCCGGCGGAGCCCTGGTGATCCACGACTTCCTGACCAACACAGCCCGCACGCAACCGAAACAAGCGGCTGTCTTTGCCATCAACATGCTCGTCAACACAGCCGCCGGTAGAACCTATTCCTACGCCGAGTTGGCCGACTGGCTTCGGCGGGTGAAGTTCTCGAAGATCCGCCGAGTCGAACCCGGTGAGCTTACGAGCGGTCTCCTGATCGCCCGGCGCGCATAGTCGCCCCCCGGCGTCCTCGGGCCCGCGTGCATCGACCGTGACGGCTTCGCTTACAGAATCAGCATTGCGTCGCCGTAGGAGTAAAACCGGTAGCGACGGTCAATCGCCTGCTGGTACGCAGCCAACGTCGCTTCGCGCCCGGCAAACGCGAAGACCAACGCCAGCAACGTGCTTCCCGGCAAATGAAAGTTGGTCAGCAGCACGTCGACCGCCTTGAAGCGGTATGGGGGATAGATGAACAAATCGGTTTCGCCCGTGCCCGGATGCACGCTTCCGTCGTCGTCGGCGCATGTTTCCAGAGTGCGAACGGTCGTCGTCCCAACACACACGATACGCCCGCCACCCGCACGCGTCCGGTTAATCTGCTCTGCCGCGGACACGGGCAACTCGTAGCGCTCGCTATGCATATGATGCTCTTGCAGCCGTTCTGCTGTGACGGGCTTGAACGTTCCCAAACCTACGTGCAGCGTCAGCCGGGCCACGCCCACGCCAAGCGCCCTCAGCTCGTCGAGCAACTCATCCGTAAAATGCAGCCCGGCCGTCGGGGCCGCCACCGCGCCCGACTCCTCGGCATACACCGTTTGGTACCTGCCGCGATCTTCCCCTTCACGAGGATCTTCCTGACTCCGTTTGATATACGGCGGCAGCGGCGTGCGGCCGACGCGCTCCAGGATCGTGTGGGCGGGCAACTCCACGTCCGGTCGGACCAGCCACTGTCCCTGCTCCCTTGGTTCAACCAACTCCATCGTCCAGGGCCCGTCTCGGAAGTGAAGTTTCTCGCCTGGCCGCAATCGCCCACCCGCCTTTAGCACCGTCAGCCAGCAGCCATTCGCAGCAACCGACAGAAAGAGTCCCTCAACCACCCCACCCGTCGTCCGCCTGACAAAAAAACGCGCGGGTACCACGCGGGTCCGGTTTACTACCAAGGTGTCACCAGCCCGCATCAGTCCGCGCAGTTCCCCGAAGCGGCTATGCGAAACCCGACCCGTCGACCGCTCCAGCACCAGCAGCCGCGATGCATCCCGCGGTTGGATCGGCGTCTGAGCGATCAGTTCCGGCGGCAAGTCGTACTGTAAGTCACCGGTTTCCACTTTGGCGCGCCCTTCGGTCCAAGCCTTGACTGGCCCCATTCTTGGCCCGCACGGCCGCCCCTTCAAGCGACCCCGAAGTTGCCACGCTTACCGGCGTGTTTTTGCAGCTGGGACCAAGTTTTTTTTGCTTGTACAAGACTAGCGGCCCCTTGAAACGCCTTGCCCCCGCGGTCGCACGCACCGCGCGTTGCTACCTAACCCCCTAACAGAAAAGCACTTACGCAGAAAACGGCCTCCCTGGGCGCCAAGCATGCCTTGCGTAGGTTACCGAAGGTGAAAGCCACGACCAAACGAAAAGTAATACTGGAAAAGACAGGAGGGTAGGGTATACTTTTAACGCAGGGGAGACGAAAATCCGTCTCCCGTGTAGTCAGCAAATTTGGTCCTCCCACTCGTTGCGGCACCCTTGACCGCGCCAATACGTACCGGGTGCCGCACGCCTTTTATAGTGACCCGTTGCGTTCGGATGAGCCTCTGAGTAGCGCCGCGCTTGCCGGTACAGAACGGTCTCACCCGTAGGTCAGAGCTTGACCTCCTTGCCGAGCTTGTGCGAACGATAGATCCCGTCCAGCACCTTGATGACCTGATGCGTCTGCTCGGCTGGTACGGGCGACGGCTTGCCCTTGGCGACGGCCTCGGCGAATCGCTGGATCTCGGTGTGGTAGGCGTTGACTTTCTGTGGCGGATTGATGATGGTCGCGTCGAGTTGAATCTGATCTCTCTCCGTGGAAACGGCCAGACTGGGATGCTCCACTCCGCCCTTCGTGCCGAACAGCCACGTATTGATGATCGAAACCGGCTGGATGTTGAGCATCCAGCTCGCCTCCAGCGACAGCGCCGCCCCGTTCTTGAACCGCACGAAGCCGGTGGCGAAGTCCTCCACATCAAACTCACGGGGATTGACCGGCCCCCACCGGTTGTACGTACCCCGGCGTTTGGCCAACATGCAGGACGCGATCCCGCTGACGCTGGTCGGCTCAAAATTATCCATAAGCCACATCGTCAGGTCGAGGCTGTGCACGCCGATGTCGACGCCCGCACCGCCCCCGGAGTGCTTGCGCGAACCGAAGACGCCCCATGTAGGCACCAGTCGTCGACGCAGATGCCACGCGCGCGCGTAGTACACGTCGCCAAGATTGCCTCCGTCGATGTAGCGCTTGAGGACCTGTGAGGGCCCGCTGAAGCGCATGTGCTGGGCGGTCATGAGCAACTTCTTCGCCCGGTCGCGGGCACCCATCATCTTCTCCACGTCCCGTGGCAGCACCGACAAAGGCTTCTCGCATAGGACGTGCCTACCGGTCCTAAAGCCCTCCAGCACGATGGGCGTGTGGTAGCTGTTAGGCACACACACGTCGACCACGTCGGCGGGGATGCGCAGCGCCTTTCGGTAGTCGGTGAACACCTGGCCGATGCTATGCTTCTGGGCAAACTCGCGGGCCCTGGCGCCGTTACTATCGCACACCGCAGCGATCTCGGTGTGGTCGACCGTTTTCCAGGCGTCGATATGCGTATTGCCCATGCCGCCGGCGCCCACCAGGATGACGCGTAGCTTTGAACCTGCCATTTCGGCTCCTTCTGTCGCTTGAGGTCGTGTGTGCTTGCTCAGCCTGCCATTGGGGCGGTAGTGTACCGTCCCGGGGCAGCGCGGCAAGAGGGCACGCCTCGCTACGCCGGACTAGGATAGGGCCTTGACGCAGAGAATCCAGACGTGCTCATCCGATTCAACAGATGACACAGCGCTGAGTCCCCAGCAGGTTCGACACGGGCAACGGCTCTTCCTCGTGGAAACGGGGCTGGTCCGCCTGATGATGGCCTCGCTTACGGGCCTCTGTCTGACGGGGCTGATCATCGAACTGGGGGGCGACGCGCGTCATGTAGGGTTCATGCAGTCCGCCATGCTGCTGGGGGGCGTCTTTCAGGTGGGAACTAACTCGATCCTGACACGCGTGCACTCGCGCAAGCGCTTTTGCCTGGTGGCCTTGGGCTTCGTGCGGGTGCTGCGACTGGGAATCGCCGCCCTGCCGCTGTTGCTGTGGCTCGACTGGCCCGGCACGCTCGTGATGTACCCGTTGGGGGCGTTGCTCTTCGTTGGCGCCGTGTTCGGCATGTCGGCCGAGGTAGTCCGCCAGAGCTGGATTGCCGATCTGGTCCCGGTTGGCGTGCGGGGGCGTTTCTTCGGCTGGCGGGCATTCATCGGCGGCTTTGTCCTGATGGTCGCCGTGCCGGCCTACGGCTGGTTTGCCGACTTCTGGAAGGACACCGGTGGCGAGGGCGTTTACGCCTTTCAGATTCTCATCGCGTTTGGCGCCGGCTCGGGGTTTGCTTCGCTGTGGTGCGTGTGGCGAGTTC
>CBFCZG010000035.1:0-20286 GCA_965602375.1 uncultured Phycisphaerae bacterium
CGAAAGCATCGGACCCTTCCGTGGCGATCGTCGGATACATCAGATGCGTACCCGCCGCAGCCCCGATGGCCACCAGCGCCATGACAAAGCCCGCCAACAAGGCCAGGAACCAAAGCACACCCGCCAGCAACTGACCCGCAGCGGGAATCGCGCCCACCAATCCGCCCACGAACGTAATGGCGCCGATTCCCGCAATCAGAATGAGGGGAATCAGCGGCGCCGTCAGAAAGCTCACAAACTTCGTCAGGCTGAACCTGACCGCTTCACGCAGCGAAATCTTCTCATCGCGTGTGGCGTGCAGCGCCGCAATCCGACAAATCGCCCCGCCGGCAACCGCCCACACCACCAGCCAGGTCGCCGTATAGATGACCGCGAAAAGCCAGTGCGCGTAGAAAAACCAGACGCATACCATCACGCCCCGCTTCACCGAGCCGACCAAACCGGGCAACTCGTCGGGGCGGTCATCCGTCCAGAACTTGCCCGCCAGCACCGAACGCATGGCCAGGCCCACCGTCGTGATCCCCTCCTTCATCATCGTGTCGAAAATGTGCCGGCCCCGACGCGACGCCGCCTCGTCCAACGCCACCCGAAGCTTCAACGCCCCATTCAGCATCGCCCGATCGGCGTCCAGACGTTTCGCGTCCTCCTGTCGATCTTTCGCCTCGGTCAGATTCCTGTTCGGTATCAGTAACTGATCGACCGCCCCACTCGTCGTCAGATGCGCCGGAACGCTGCCCTGCCCCTTGGTCAACATGATCAGCAGCGCATCGTGCGCCTGCCCTACTTGCCGCTTTCGCGCGGGAAGCTCCGCGTCACCACGCTCCCGCGCCTGACCGGTCAACTTGTCCACTTCCTTCGCGAGAATCTGCTGCGTTTCGTCCAGACGCATCGCCAATACGTCCACGGCGTCGTCGAGTTTCCTCTCCAGCTCCTCCTCGATCCGCCCGTAGACCCCTCCTTCTTCCGCCAGCTCCCGGGCCTTGGCCCGATTGCCGCGCAGATCCTCCAGCGTCTGCATGATCAGGCTGGCGTCGGCCGCCACCCGACGTTCCTCCGCGTCCCGCCGCCACTGGCTGAACGCGTCGCGGGGCCAACTCAGAAACGCCTCGACCTCGCCACCCGGCGCCGTCTCGGTCGCTGCCGCGTCCACCACTACGCGCCGGCCCCAAATGCCGTCCATCAACCGACCCGTCCCGTAGATCACCAGCACCGCCAGCAACCCCAGCAACAGCTTCGGCGGATGTACCGACAGCCGGAACGTGCGAAACAACTGAGTAAACGGGAAGCTTTCGGACCAGTTTATCCGAACCAGCTCTTGGCGTTCCTCTGGCATGAACATGTCCTCCTACGTGCACCGCAGCCCGCGCCCTGTTTCACACCCAACGTCTTCCGATCAGGTTATGATCTGAACCGTCTTCGTCACCCCGTACAAGACGCACGCCTACGGCAGCCTGGGTAACCGCGCCAACAGCTCTCGATCTGCCAGGCGCCATTATAGCGGCCGCCGAAAGGCGAGCAACTCGTTTCTACAACTTTTTGCCGACCCAAACCCAGTAACAACAGGGCTTTGGCCACGCTAGACGGTCCGATCCCACCCCTCAGGTCGATCCGGTTGCCCCTCCTCCAAAGGGCTGGAAAAGCGGTACTCCTCGTCCAACCACCGAGCCAGATCCAGCCACTGACAACGCGCACTACAGAATGGCCGGTGCGGCACCTCCGACCGATCCGCATAGACCACCCGGCGCCCGCAAGTCGGACAGACCACCAAACCCATCGTCCCACACGTCACGAATCCGAAGCCGCCTTGCCGCTCGACCCCGCCTTCGACTCGGACTTCTTGTCCGACTTCGAGTCCGAGCCCGCACTGCCAGGCTTGTCATTTTTGGCAGCCTCCTTGTACCCGGCGCTGCGGTAATCCGTCTGGTAGAACCCCGAGCCACGAAACAGCACGCCCGCCCCCGTACCGATCAGACGCTTCAACGCCGTTCGCCCACACGACGGGCACCGCCGCAACGGCGAGGCCGTTATCTGCTGATACCGCTCAAAATCATGCCCGCAATGCTGGCACTGATACTCATACGTGGGCATTACTTTCCTTCCTCTGACTCAGACGTCGACTGCGCGTCGCCCTGCGACTGCTCCGATCCGTCGCCCGCCGACACAATCACCCCCGCCGGTCGCAGGACACGCTCGTGCATCCGATATCCCCGCCGCTGCACCGACAGAACCACGCCCGCCGGACACTCATCCGAAGGCTGCTGAGCCATCGCCTCGTGCTCGAACGGATCGAACTTCCGGTTCTCCGCCTCGATCGGCTCGACCCCATGGTCCTTCAGCAGCTTGAGCAGGTGATCATATACGATACGCAGCCCCTCGACCACTGCACCAATCGACTCGGCCGTCTTGGCGGCCTCGAACGTTCGCTCGAAGTCGTCCAGGACCGTCAGCAGCGACCGGGCAAAATCCGCATTCGCGAACCGCGTGGCCTCGACACGCTCCTTGGCCGATCGGTTCAGCAGATTCTGATAGTCCGCCTTGGCCCGCAGAAACTTGTCCTTCCACTGCGCGATCTGGGCCTCGGCCTCCTTGGCCGCGTCGGTCTGAGCCGGCCCCTCCTGCTTGTCGCCTGCCTGCTCGGCCTTGCTCGAATCAGAGGGTTCGGCGTACTGAGTTATCTCCTGTTCGCTGGCGATTTCGATTTTCGACTTCTTCTTGCTCATCGTCGTTCGCCCCGACCCGGCTCCACTTGCTCCCACGTCCGGTCAACGTGAACCACGCAGAGTAAGTCGTCGCGCTGTCCGTTCGCCCGAAGCGCCCCCTGTTCGTGAATCCGCAGCTGGGCACCGTCAGACACGCCCTTGGGCAGCTCGAGCGAAACGGCCCGGTCTGTATGCGCCCGCCCCACCCCATGGCATCGCCGGCACAAACCGACTTCCGTCTCACCGTGACCCACCGAGTAACCTCTCCCCCGGCAATCGAGACATCGTTCGTAAAGCAGCGGAACCGTCACCACTGCGCCCCGCTCCACCTGGGCCCGGCTCACTCGTACGTGTCTGATCTCCATGGCTCCGTAACTCTGCATCTGCACGCTTCCCCCCGCCCTAAACTGATCCCAGATTCGCCAGGTGCTCCTTGAGACGTTCGAAAAACGATTTCGAGTCGGGCATTTCCTTCGCATCTTCCGTCTGAGAAAACTGCTCGAGCAGTTCCCTCTGCTGCTTGCTGAGACGACGCGGGATCTCCACAGCCACCTGCACCAGTTCGTCCCCCTGCCGCCCGCTGCGCAGGTCCGGCAAGCCCTGACCGGCCAACAGAAACGTTTGGCCATGCTGCGTCCCCGGCGGAATCTTTACCGTGGCCTTGCCGCCTAACGTGGGCACTTCGATCTTCCCCCCCAGCGCCGCAACCGCAAAGCTCAGCGGCACGTGACAAACCAAAGTATTGTTGTGACGCTCCAGGAACGGATGACGGCGGACGCGCACGTGCACGTGCAGGTCGCCCCGCGACGTCCCATCCTCGCCCGGCTCGCCCTCCCCGCGCACCCGTATGCTCTGGCCGTCGAAGACGCCCGCCGGAATTCTTACCGTCAGCACCCGCTGCTTGGCATGTCGCCCAGTGCCACGACACTCCTTGCAGGGCGTGTCCACCAACGTCCCCCGGCCGCGACACGTCGGACAAGCCGTCACCATCCGCCCGAAAAACCCGGCGAACCCGCTGGCCTGCTCCACCTGGCCGTAGCCGCCGCACGTCGGACAGGTGCGGCGCTGGCTGCCCGGCTCGGCACCGTTGCCCCCGCACCGATCACACGTATCCTGCCGCTCGAACTCCAGCGTTCGCTCGGCACCGCTAGCCACCTCCGCCAGCGTCAGCTCGACAGCCGTCTCCAGATCGTAACCCCGGCCTCGACTCCTTCGCCCACCCAGCCCACCGAAGGCACCGGCGCCGAATATATCTTCGAACATCGAGAAAATATCTTCGATCCCCATGTGGCTGAAGTCGTGCATCGCCGCCCCGCTCAGACCGGCGTGACCGTGACGGTCATAAATCTGCCGCTTCTGCGGGTCGGACAAAACCTCGTAGGCCTCAGCCGCTTCCTTGAACCGCTCCTCCGCACCCTCCTCCTTGTTGCGGTCCGGATGGTACGTCAGCGCAGCCTGACGGTACGCCTTCCTGATCTGCTCAGGAGGGGCGTCCCGCCCGACGCCCAAAACCTCGTAGTAGTCGCGCTTGGTCGCCACAACCATATTTCGCTAGCTGCCAACGCACGTGGGGCGGACCCGTGTCCGCCCCAACCCAGCGCAAGCCTAATGCCCCTCCGACCAACCTATCATCGGACGGCGCCCGCCAACTCCTTCTTCTTATGCTCGTCCTTCAGCTCCGTCACCGCCACGTTGGTCGTCAACATGAGACCGGCCACGCTCGCCGCATTCTGCAACGCCACGCGAACCACCTTGGCCGGGTCAATAATGCCGCCTTTGACCATATCGCCAAACTCGTCGCGAGCCGCGTCGTAGCCCCACGCACCGGTCTTCGCCTTGATCTGAGCCACTACCACGCCCCCGTCGCGCCCCGCGTTTACGGCAATCTGCCTCGCCGGGGCCTCCAGGGCGCGAGCGACGACGTCGCAGCCGACCTTCTCGTCGCCACGCGCGTTCTCGCGAGCCTTCCGCACGGCCTCAATCGCCCGAATGTGGGCCACGCCGCCGCCCGGAACCACACCTTCCTCGGCCGCCGCCTTCGTCGCATGGAAGGCATCGTCGACCAGGTCCTTGCGTTCCTTGACTTCCGTCTCGGTAGCCCCGCCCACGTGGATGACCGCCACGCCGCCGGTCAGCTTCGCCAGACGCTCCTGGAGCTTCTCACGATCGTAGTCACTCGTCGTCTTCTCGACCTGGCCGCGTATCTGCTCGATCCGCGCCTTGATCTCGGTCTTCTTGCCCGCCCCTTCGATCAGCGTGGTGTTCTCCTTGTCCACCACAACCCGCTTGGCCCGGCCAAGCTGCGAAAGCTCCACGTTCTCCAGCTTGACGCCCAAGTCCTCGCTGATCATCTGGCCGCCGGTCAGCGCCGCAACATCACCCAGCATCGCCTTGCGACGATCGCCGAACCCAGGCGCCTTGACTGCACATACCTGAAGCACGCCGCGGAGCCGGTTGACCACCAGCGCCGCCAAAGCCTCCCCTTCCACGTCCTCGGCGATCACCAGCAGAGGCTTGCCCGACGTGGAGATCTTCTCCAGCAACGGCACAAACTCCCGCAGATTCGAAATCTTCTTCTCGTAGATGAGAATGTACGGGTCCTCGAGCACCGCCTCCAGCGTGTTTGCGTCGGTCATGAAGTACGGCGAGATGTAGCCCTTGTCGAACTGCATCCCCTCGACGTGCTCCATGGTCGTCTCGAGGCTCTTGCCCTCCTCCACCTCGACGACCCCGTCCTTGCCCACCTGCTCGAAGGCGTCCGCCAGCTTGTCGGCGATGTCCGCCTCACCGTTGGCCGAAATGAACGCCACCTTGCGGATGTCGTCCTTGCCTTTGACGCTGACGGCCATCTGCTCGATCTTCTTGACCGCCGCCGCAACGGCCATGTCAATCCCGCGCTTCAACGCCATCGGATTGAGCCCAGCCGTCACCATCTTCAGCCCTTCGGCGTAGATCGCCTCGGCCAGAAGCGTCGCCGTCGTCGTCCCGTCGCCGGCTACGTCGGACGTCTTGCTCGCAACCTCGTTGACCATCTTGGCGCCCATGTTCTCGAAAGGCTGCGGCAGCTCCACTTCCTTCGAGACCGTCACACCGTCCTTGGTGATACGCGGCGAGCCGAACGACTTCTGGAGGATCACGTTTCGACCCGTCGGACCCATCGTGACCTTCACGGTGGCCGACAGCTTCCGAATGCCCTCCAGCGCGTTCTGCCGGGCCGACTCCTCAAACATCAACTGCTTCGCTGCCATCGTTCGCTCCCATCTATGCGATCGCCACAGGCCTCCGTCAGATCCAAACGAACCGACGGGCGGCTGTCGCGTCGATCAAACGTGCCTGCCGCCCTATTGCACGACCGCCAACACGTCCGACTCTTTGAGGATCACGTACTCCCTGCCGTCCATCTCGATCTCCGTGCCGGAGTACTTGCCGTAGAACACCTCGTCGCCCACCTTGACATCCATGTCGCCGCGCTCGCCCGAGTCGAGCAGGCGGCCCGGGCCCACCGCCAACACCTTGCCCCGCTGCGGTTTCTCCTGAGCCGTATCGGGCAGTACGATGCCTCCCGACGTCACCTCTTCCGCTTCCGCAGGCTCCACCAAGAGACGGTCGTCCATCGGTCTGACCTTCACCTTCGACTTCGCCATCGCCTTTTGCCTCCGCATTCCTGTCGCCGGCCGATTCACCTGGTTCCTGTGATCACGCGCCGAGCCGACGCGATTACATCATGTCGTCCATATCTTCCATGCCTCCCGGACCGCCGGGCGGCGTCTCGTCTTCTTCCTTGGGCTCGTCGGTTATCAGGCAGTTCGTGCTCAACAGCACTCGCGCCACGCTGCTGCCGTTCTCCAACGCGGTCCGCACCACCTTGGTCGGGTCGATCACACCATCCTTGATCAGATCACCCGTCTTGCCCGTCTCCGCGTTCAGGCCGAACGCACCGCTGCCGGCCTCCACGTCGGCGACCACGACGCTGCCTTCCATGCCCGCATTCTCGGCAATCTGCCACAGGGGCTGGGCCAGCGACCAACGTACGATCTCGACGCCCGTCTTCTCGTCGCCCTTCGCCTTGACCCCGTCTAACGCCTTGCGCGCCCGCAGCAGCGCCACACCGCCGCCGGGTACGATGCCCTCTTCAATCGCCGCCCGCGTGGCGTGAAGCGCGTCCTCGATCCGAGCCTTCTTCTCTTTCATCTCGGCCTCGCTGGCCGCCCCAACGTTGATCTGCGCCACGCCGCCGGCCAGCTTCGCCAGACGCTCCTGAAGCTTCTCGCGATCGTAATCGCTCGTCGTCTCGTCGATCTCCCGGCGAATCTGCTCGATGCGCCCCTTGATGTCCGACGTCGAGCCGGCGCCCTCGATGATCGTCGTGTTCTCGTTGTCGACGCGGACCCGCTTGGCCTGACCCAAATCACCTATCGACACGCTGTCCAGTTCAATGCCCAGGTCCTTGAAGATGGGCTTGGCGCCGGTGAGGATCGCAATGTCCTCCAACATCGCCTTCCGCCGATCGCCGTAGCCGGGCGCCTTGACGGCCGCACACTGCAAAATGCCCCGCAACTTGTTGACCACCAGCGTCGCCAGCGCCTCTCCCTCGATGTCCTCGGCAATGATCAGCAGCGGACGCTTGGCCTTGGCAGTCTTCTCCAGCAGCGGCACGAGCTTGCCGACGTTGCTGATCTTGTCCTCATAGACCAGCACGTACGCCTTCTCGAAAGCCACCTCCATCGCGTCCTCGTCGGTCACGAAGTGCGGCGAGAGGTACCCCCGGTCAAACTGCATGCCCTCGACGACCTCCACGGTCGTGTCCAGGCTCTTGCCCTCCTCCACCGTGATCACGCCGTCCTTGCCCACCTTGTCGAAGCAGTCGGCCATGATCTGCCCGATGCCGCGATCGTTGTTCGCCGAGATGCTCGCAATATTGACGATGTCATCACGCTGGTTGAGCCGAATGGGCTTCGACATCCTGCCCAGATCTTCCACCACGGCCCGAACAGCCTTCTCGATCCCTCGACATAGCGCCATGGCGTCGGCACCGGCAGCCACGTTCCTCAGCCCTCGGCGGTAGATCGCCTCAGCCAGCAGCGTGGCCGTCGTCGTACCGTCGCCCGCTACGTCCGACGTCTTGCTCGCCGCCTCCTTGACCAACTGCGCGCCGAGGTTCTCATACTTGTTGTCCAACTCGATTTCCTCGGCCACCGTCACCCCGTCCTTGGTGACCGTCGGGCCGCCCCAGCCCTTGTCCAGAACGGCATTGCGTCCCCGCGGTCCGAGCGTCGCCTTGACCGCTCTGGCCAGCTTCTCGACACCCTTCAAGAGGCTCTGCCGGGCCTCTTGCTCGAAGGCCAACTGCTTTACCGCCATCGTCGCCTCCTCCTCATATGGAGCTGCCTACGCACCGTTTGAAGTTCGACCTCGCGCCATCCAACCCACCGCGGACAGACCACGCCCGCTTGGTTGCGATAGAGCCTAAAGCAAAGCCCATGCCAGGGGGCAGCCCCGAGCCAATCAACCTAGGATCATCCGTAAGAGTCTATAAATAAATAGCTTATGGTAGCCGCCCTCGTTGGACGCAACTCCGTCTGCCGTCGCCCCCTGCCAGTTCGGCACGTGGCCCGCCAGCGGCCGCGTCCCGGGAGTGTCATTCTGACAGCCACAGCAGGGCCGTGTGCCACTGTCTTCAGACAGTGAGCCTTGTCGAACTGCTCTTCGGAACAGTGTCTTCCCTCATGCGGCCGAGGCATCGGGCGGAAACGCGAAAAAGGGGCCGCCCCGCCAAGCGACGCAACACCCACCACAGCCCTCCTTTTTTGCCGTTTTGGCCGGTTTTTCTGGTCAGAAACTCCCGAGCTGCGCGTTATTACTGGCGGGCAGGCCCCAGGTAGCCGGTCGTCACCGGCCCGACACAGAGGATTCCCATGGCCGCCATGCCGGCAAACCCAGAGGATGTTTCCGGGACTCAGGACGGGTCCGCCCAACGCGATGGGGCGTTACCCCTGCTGACATCGCAGTTCGAGCGGTTTTACGCGGTCGTGCTGACATACCTGGTCCACCGCCTGTTTGACCGCGAACTGGCTGAAGAGCTGACCGCCGAAACGTTCTACAGAACGGCCAGGTCGGTGCGGCGGCTGAGCGGCGACGAGAAGCAGATGCGACTTTGGCTGCTGCGAACGGCTACCAACCTGGCCAACACACATTACCGCAAGACGCGTCTTCATGGGCGGCTGCTCCAGTACTTCTCGCGAACGCTGTCCGAGGCCACCGAATCGGACGCGCGCCACGAGAGCATCAAACGGCAACGTATGGCGCGAATTCGGCAGGTGCTTCGGACTCTGCCGGTGAAGACCCAAACGGTCGTCACGTTGCGATATTACATGCACATGCCGTTCGACGACATGGCTGTGGTGCTTGGCTGCCGGCCCGATGCTGCCCAGAAGCGGCTGAGCCGGGCGGTTGATGACCTGCGTCGCCGTGTCAGGAACGACGGCACGATGGACACGTGACACCCTTTAGCTTGGAGGCGATTGCGCTATGCGTCGCGAAGATGACGAACTGCAGAGCATTCTCGAACCTGCGAGGATGAGTACTGAAACCAATGTGGATCACATGCAGGCCGTGCGGCAACGAATGCTTCACCAAGCCCGCGCGTCACTGGCACACCCACACCGCACTGCCGTCCGGTGGACTATCGGGCTGCTCGTGGTCGTCGCGGTTTCAGCAGGCGGGCTTGCCGCCACTCGGACAGGGCGCGACCTGATCGGCTGGGTATTCACACCGGTCTCCGGAAATCGCGTTAACGACGGCAAGCCCAGCGATTCAAGCGAGGAGTCGAACGCCTCAGGCACCAAGCAAGGCGAAGGCGTCCAGAGCTGGAAGGATGAGATAGATGCGATCCGAGAAACCGGCGGTGGCCGTCTTCGAGGCCTCACGGAGATCCCGAAGATTCTCGATTTCACGAGCTATATCATCGTCTACTGGATCGACTATGAGCTTAGTGATGGCAGCCTGCACACGATTCAAGACCACCCGAGTGACCGGCAGGCAAAGAACATGCGCCTCGCCGAGATTCTCGAACTCCGCAATGCCGGTGCCGGCCAAGTGGTTGCGTATGACCCGGAAGATATTGGCATGGGTCGCTACATCATCCGCTTCGAACTGTCCGACGGATCGACAGTCGATGTAGAGACCAAGTACCCGCCGGGCACGCTAGCGGAGCGAAAGGCAATCTTTGCCGAAGCACGCGAGTTGTACCACAGGGGAGAGTTCGCCGTGCTTCGCGCCGACTCCGATACGGAACTTGGTGTGACAGGCACCCTACGGATTACTCTAGCCGACGGCCGGACCGTGTGCCTTCGCGGTATCGTGCCGTCGGATATGCTCACTCCGGACGGCCAGCAGGCCATGTCGCCAAGCTCGGAGTTCACCCCCGAAGAACTCGTCCACCGAGACAAGATGGCCGAAGCGGAGCAGATCGCACAAGCTGGCGGCGGCCGACTGCTTAATCTGTTCGAAAAGCCGTGGTTGCATGGGGCGGGGTACCCGGCTGGTTACTACATGGTTGGTTACTACATCGAGTATTTGCTTAGTAACGGCGAGACGCTACGAGTTTCAACATCCAGCCTGAGCGAGCGGCAGGCGGCGAACATGCGGATCGACGAACTGTTGGCACTTCGCAATGCCGGGGCAGGCGAGATCGTTGAACACCTCCCGTCGCGGTTGCCGCTGGGCTTGGGTCGCTTTTTGATTCGATTCGAGCTATCCGACGGATCGACAGTCGATGTGGAAACCCACTATCCCCCTGGCACGCGGGCCGAACGCGAAGCCATCTTCGCCGAAGTGCTGGAACTGCGGAAGAAGGGTGAGTTCAGTATTCTCAGGCTTGAGGGTGAGCCGCCTTCTCCTACTGGCGCCGAACTGATGGTGTTCACGCTGGCTGACGGTCGGGAGGTTGGTGTCTCCGGCCCCGTTCCGTTAGAGATGCTGACGTCGGACGGCAAGGTCACTGGGCCCGACAATGCCGAGGATCGCGGACAGTAGGGGCCCTCCCGGGAGAGGAAGGCACGTGACGCCCATCCTGTGCCAAGCGATCGCGCGCAACCAGTTGCGCGCCCTACGGCTCCGAGCTCCTCTGTTCGGAACATGCCCACACAGCGGCACTGTCAGCTTCGCAGACAGTGGCACACAGTGCCCGAGCCATTTTCGTGCCCGCCAAAAAAGGGCAGGCCACCCAACATGTTAATTTCCCACCCTTGCTGGCGCAAGGATGGGCCACCCGTACCCGTCAGCGCGAGGGAATAAACTCGCCCGGGCACACGCTCTGCTCGAATTGCAGGCCGACCTCGTACACCTTGTCGATCTGTCGGCAGTAGACGACTGTCGCGCCGATCTGGCGCGGTTGGCCTTCCAGATCGAGCAGGCGGACGAGGCACGTCGTGCCCGGATCGACCATCTGACCGCCCACAAACGACAGGCCGCCGGGGCTGAGGTTACGCGTGGCTGCGATCAGCGTGATGTCGCTCTGCTCATCGCTGATCTGCACGGCAATACCCAACGCCCGGTAACTCCGCCGCGGATGCCCTCGCCGGCTGCTGTGCGTTCGGTCGGTGCACAGCCCCTCGAAATCCAGCCGGTCGAGCAGAATGTCGAGCTGCTCGGGACTGATCTGATCCGCGATACGAAGCGCCTTCTTCCTTCGCCACTCCATCGTTTCACCCTTTCCTGGATCGTCGTGGATACGTGCCAGACATGCGCCCACCCGTTGCGCTCCGTCGTCAAGCCCAGGCTTGGCAAGAGCGGTTTGGTCGCGGTCCTGTTCCCCTTGCGACGGCGGTCAACCCGCGACGGCGAAGCCGCGTGCCCGGGCCACCTTCCGTACAGGCACGAGACCGAGGTGCCGACACCTCAACCGCAAACGTAAGATACGCTTTCCCCGGCGGCAAATACGGCGGGCACGAATTACCCCCCACTTCGGCGCAGCCGATAACATCCCCCGCTGGACGCTGCAAAGCCCTGCCGCCAATCTGGTCCGAGAAGATCGATCAACCCGTAGGCATGGTCGGATGTGCGGCCGGGCCCGCGTAATCGAGGTGTGATGGTCGAGCGTCAGACAGCCGACGCGCGCCCCGCCCGAGACCAACTCGCCGCAAAGGCCGCAACACTCGACGCAATCAAAACGATCGCCGCAGCCCCCAGGCGCATACGTTGATTGGCCGGCGTTTCAATGACCCGCGCGCCGCGATACTGCACGACCCCCGGCAGAACGTGCGCGCCGTCCGCAGTCGTTTGCGCGTTCACCACAGCCAACTCGGCGCGAAGGCTATCCATCGTCTGACCGGCGGCAGTCAGTTGGTCGAGGGGCACAGCCGCCGCCGCCCCGAGATCGTCGCACACGCGCTGGTGCTGTGCGAGGATGTCGTCGATCCATTGCTGCTGCTGCTCGGCGAGTTGCCGACGTTGGACCGTCAACCGTTCAATCTGCGCGGCTCGCTGCCTTCGGGCCCGCCGTTCGGCCTGCTGTCGCAGCGACGCCTCGATCTGCCCCCGCCGATGCTCGACGCGCCGCGCCAACCCCACAGCCGAGTGGTGCAAGCCGTCCAGTCGAAAGTTCTGCCCCAGCAGCACGTCGCCGCCCACCGCCAAGAACGCGTCATGGCCCCGGCGCAGCCCGCGCAGGACGCGCCCGACGGCCGCCTGTACCACCGCACGTCGGGTCGGGTGGGTGTCGACCAGTCCCAGTTGATCGGCCGCTGCCTGCGCGCGTTCGAGCAGGCGGCTGCCGCGATCGGCAAAGTCGCCCAGATGCTGCGCGATCGCGCGCTGAAGATCGAGCACAGTCTCGCCCGCTTCTGCGGCTGCCGCTTGTTGCAGCTCTTGCCGGCTCGCCAGCCACTGTCGGGTAACCGACTCGACCTGGCCGCCATACTCGGTTACCAGCGGCACCAATCCCGCCAGGGCACGACCCAACTCGCCTTGCCGGCGCGCGTCCGCCTCGGCCTGCAAGGTGCGTCGGGCTCCGTTGGCCAGGCCCAGCAGGGCCTCCAACGCATCCGTCGAGACGGCCGACGCCTCCATCAGATGAGCCGCAAATCGAGCATAGACCTCGCGCAACTGGGCCAAATCCGAGCCAAGGAGCTGATCCTCGGCTTCGGCCCGCGCCAATACGTCCGGGTCAACTTCCGCCACAATCGGCACGCCCGAAAGTCGCTCCAACTCCGCTTCGACCTCACCTAGTTGCTCGCCGATCGCCCTGCACTGCCGGCCTGCCTGAACCAGTTCGAGCACCCGATCGCTCAACGCCGTGTCCGAACTGCTTTCCGCCAATCCATAGAGCAGCCAATCCCACCTCAGGCGAGCGGCTTCGAGCTTGTCCGATATCTCCCGACGACGAGCGGCGAGTTCAGCTTGCCTGGCGACCGCCTGGTCCAACTGCCCAAGGTACGCGCCGACCAGAGCGTCGAGACGCCTCACCGCTCGCTCGCGATTGGTGTCAAGGGTCTCCACAACAACCGCTTTGCCGCCCTCCGAGGCAAAAGCCCTTAGCCGACCCGTTGCGACCAGGACGCTCAGATCAGCCGTCCCCAAAGCCGTCCGTCTCTCGACCGCGCTGAAGGTTTTAGGGCCCATCAGATCCGCCACAACACCTGCCAGCACGTGCGCCTCGGCCCGCGCGCCGCCCAGCCACGACACGACGCCCTGCGCGCGATAGGTTGGCCGGATTGCTACGAAGACGATGGCGGCTGCGACAAGACCCGTCAGCATCCCCACAGCCAGCCGACCCCGGGAGATTCGCCACGTCACGCCCTCACTCGCCGCAGCCGGCGGCGCAAAACTCGGCTCGTCGGCACCAAGCGGTTCGGCGGTTGGGCTTGGTCGAGTGGACATGCCTGTGCTCATCGTCTGATCTGCTCAACCTTCACGAGCCGACACAGACCCTAACGACACCTGCATCAGCCAAGCGCCCGATTACAGATCACTTATCTACCATTGGCGTTCCCTACGTCGGCCACACGCAGCCGCATCCCCCGGGGCGCATGCCTCATCCTACCTGCCGCACGGCTGAACGGCAAGTTCGACACCCCCTGGCAGGTTCCGCAAGGGTGGTCGGTGGCGGCAGACGGCAGGTCCGCGCAGACTCCCGCCCTAGGGCGCCGCGTCGAGCGCAACGGCCCGACCGCCGTCCTGCGAACTTTCCAGCGCCGCCTCCATAAAGGCCACCATCTCCAACGTCTCCGACAGGCTCACCGGCGGCTTGCCCGTGCGGAAAAGCGCCAGCACCTGCCGCAGAAGCAGAGCGTAGAAGGGTACCTCGGTGCTGTGTGTGAATTGCCTGACCGCATCGGCACAGAACACCGTCGCGCCATACGTGCTCTTGCCGGTCCGAATCCCGCGGACCGTGCCGATCCGATCGCCCCAGCGCCCCACGACCAGATCGTAGCCCTCGCTGCTGGTGCACTGAACGCTCGAGCACCCTGCCCCCATCAACGCATAGAGCATCTCCACAGCATGAATGCCGTACCAGAACAAACCCGGACTGCTCGGGTCCAACGGGGCCGGGCCGAACGCGTCACAGCCCAGAATCTCGCCTCGCGCCGGGTCGTCCAGCACCGCCTGCAAGTTCAGATCAAACCGCAGCGACGAACTGCTGAAGCAGGGAATGGTGGCCTCGTTGAGCATGCGAACCATCTGCCTGGCGTCGGCGAGCGTGGTGGCAAAGGGCTTGTCGACGAAGACCGGCTTGCCCGCCTCGACCACCGGCTGCAACTCGGCCAGATGACGCCGCCCGTCCACACTTTCCAGCAGCACCGCGTCGACGTCGGCCACCACCTGCTCGATGGTGTTGCAGATCTTCACTCCCCACTTGGTCTTGAGTTCGTCGGTAAAACCGCCCACTCGGTCCTTGCTCGAGGGCACGTCCTCGCTGAAGGACGGATAGGCCGCCACCACCCGCCCGCCGGGCACGTGGTGCGGGTCCGACTCGTCGTGCAGCAGCTTGGTGAACGCCGTCACGTGCGACGTGTCACAGCCGATGATCCCAATCCGCAGCGTGTTGGCCATGCTTACAGCCTCCCTTACTTGCTCATTGTCGGATGACCGGATTGGTCAGTTGGCCGATACCGTCGATCTCGATGGTGACCTCGTCGCCGTCGCGCAGAAAGACCGGCGGTTTGCGGGCAAAGCCCACGCCCGAAGGCGTGCCCGTACAGATCACCGTACCCGGCAGCAGTGTGAATTGATGCGACAGGTAGCTGACCAGCTCGCGGCAGCCAAAGATCATGTCGCCCGTGTTCGAATCCTGCATTACCTTGCCGTTGAGGACCGTACGAATGCCCACCTGGTCGGGGTCGATCTGATCGGGCGTAACCAGCACCGGCCCGAGCGGGCAGAAGGTGTCGAAGCTCTTACCGCGGGCCCACTGCTTATCGAGTCGGAGCTGGCAGTCCCTTGCCGACACGTCGTTGGCGCATGTGAATCCCAGCACGCAGTCGAAGGCCTCGCCCGGCGAGACGTCGCGCGCCGTCCTGCCGATGACGATCGCCAGCTCGGCCTCGTAGTCGACCTCGTTGGGGGCAGCCTTGGGCAGTAGGATCGGCGCGTTGGGTGTCGCCACCGAGGTATTGGCCTTGATGAAGATCACCGGGGCATCGGGCAGGGCAGCCCCTGTTTCTTCGGCGTGCCGGCGGTAGTTCAGGCCGATGGCAAAGACGTTGGGCGGATCGACCGGCGCGATCCGCTTGGCCACCCGCACGACCCGATCGGTCGGTCGAAGCCGATCGAACGGATCACCCTCCAAAACCCAGGCGCCGCCGTCCGGTTGGGGCCGGCCGAACCGCACCTGCCCGTCCTCGTCGATAAACCGTACGATGTTCATGATGGTGTCTCGTTGACGCCCGCCCTGCGACTCTTACAATACGCCTGCACCGCGTCGGCGGTGCTTTTCTCGCGGGAAGGGGACGTTGTCAAGTTCTTCAGCCATGGAAAGGGATTAGCAATGGTCAAAGTCGGTATCTGCGGGATGGGCTTCATGGGCCGCACACACTTCGGTATCTACTCGGGTCATCCCAGAGCCCAAGTCGTCGCCATGATGGACAAGTTGCCCAAGCGCCGCAAGGGCGACTGGGCCGAGGCCATAGGAAATCTGCCGGCCTCGTGGCCGAAAAAGGTCAATATGAAGGGCATCGCCAGCTACGCCACGCCCGACGAGCTGATCGCCGATCCGAACGTCGAGCTGGTCGATATTACCATGCCGACCGATCTGCACGCCGAAGTGGCCATCAAGGCCCTGCGGGCCGGCAAGCACGTCTTCAGCGAAAAACCCATGGCCCGCACCGCCAAGGACGCCAAGAGGGTCCAGGCCGTTGCCGCCAAGGCCAAGGGCTGCTACATGGTCGGACAGTGCATCCGCTTCTGGCCGCAATACGTCAAGATCAAGGAACTGGTCGGCTCGAAGAAATACGGGCCCATCCGATCGGTGGCGCTGCGGCGCCTGGCCCCACCCCCGTTATACAGCGACGGCAACTGGCTGATGAAGCACAAGCGAAGCGGCGGGGCGGCGCTCGACCTGGACCTGCACGACATCGACTTCGCCGCGTACCTGCTGGGCAAACCCAAGAGCATCTTCGCCCAGGGCACCAAGGGCCCCTCGGGCGGGTATGACCACGTCGAGGCGCTGTGGAACTACGGCGCGGGCAAACAAGTCACCGTCGAGGGCGGGTGGTCGTTTGCCGCCTCGTATCCGTTCCAGATGATTATCACCGTGCGGTGCGCCAAGGCCACACTCGAATGGGTCTTCCGCGCCGGCGAAGGCGGCGAGGGATTCGGCAATGACGTCGTAGTCTACTTCGACACCGGCAGGATCCAGAAGATCAGCGTCAAGGCAAGCACCGGCTGGGACGAGGAAATCGACTACCTGGTCACCTGCATCGACAAGAAGCGGAAGCCAACCATCGCCACAGCCACCAGCAGTGCCCAGTCGGTGGCCCTGTGCGAGGCCGAGATCAAGAGCATCGAGACCCAACGGCCCGTGGCAATTCGGTGAAGAAGCCCGCGCCGCGGTGACCAACCTGTGGCGACCCACCTCCGAGCCGAACGATCGGCGTTGGGTTCAAACGGTCTATCCGAACTCCTGGCGGGACCGCCCGCCGCCGCGCGCCTTGTCCGCCCCAAAGACAACGCCCCCGATGCCCCCGGGCAGCCCCACCACCCCGCCGCTCAAACTTCGCGTATAATAGTGTTCATGAGTTGGACCGACGGTGATGGATGAAAGCGAGAACGGCGCCGAAATATCACCTGCTGGATTTCCTCGACGCCGAGACCCTGCGCGGATTGCAGGACAGCCTTGCAGCCGTCTCGGGCCTGCCCATCGCGCTGGTCAACCCGCATGGCACGCCTATCGTGCCGGCGGCGGCGTCGAGCGAGTTTTGCCGGCTCATGTGCCAGAGCCCATCGGGCCGACTCGCCTGCCAGGCCAGTATCACCGAGGCCGCGAGCATCCACTCGCCGCGCGACATCCAGGGACGACACACCTGCCACGCCGGACTCGTGCGGCACACCGCCCCCATCGTCGTCGACGGACAACACCTGGCCACCATTCTGATCGGTGAACGACCAACCGAACCGCTCGCCGAAGAGCACGTGCGCGATCTTGCGCGTCGCCACAAGATCGATCCTGAAAGCCTGGCGGAAGCCGCCGCCAATCTGCAAGGCTGGCCCGACCGGAAACTGGCCGCAGCCAACGATCTCGCTCAACTGCTGGCCAACAGCCTGGCGAGACTCTGCTACCGAGAGCATCAACTGCGGCTGCGAACCGAGGAGCTGAGCACGCTCTATCAGGCGGCCGGCCTGGTCGCGGGCGTCGGCGATCTACAGGAGGTGCTCGACCGCATAGCCGCCCAGGTCCGCCAGACGATGAAGGCCAAGGCCGTCAGCATCCGCCTGTTGGATGAGACGAGCGGCGAATTGACGATCAAGGCCGTCTCCTCGCTCTCAGAAGAGTACTTGAGCAAGGGGCCGGTGACCGTCACGGAAAACCCCATCGACGCCGACGCCCTGGCAGGCAACCTGGTCTACGTGGAAGACTCGCGAACCGACCCGCGCGTTCGCTATCCCGCCCAGGCCCGCAAAGAAGGTCTGGTCAGCGCGCTGGTGGCCGGCATGGTGTACAGGGATCGGCCAGTCGGCGTGATGCGCATCTACATGGACACCGTCTACCGATTCAGCGACTACGAGCGGTCGCTGCTTTGGGCGCTCGCGTCGCAGGCCGCTACCGCCGTGGTCAACGCGAGACTTTACGAAGAGGCCCGCGCCGCCGAACGCCAGCAGCGACAGCTTCAGTATGCCGGCGAGATCCAGCGGCGCATGATTCCGCAGAGCCCCCCGCCGCACGATCAGGTGCAACTCGGCTGCGTCTACAACCCGCTTATGGAGGTCGGGGGCGACTTCTACGACTTCATCCCGCTAGGCAAGGGACACCTTGGCATCACCATCGCCGACGTCGTGGGCAAGGGGGTGCCCGCGTCGTTGATGATGGCCTCGCTGCGGTCGGCGCTGAGGACCTACGCCGAGGGCATATACGACCTCGACAGGGTCATGAGCCGGGTCAACCGGCACATGTACCGCGACACGCGCTCCAGCGAATTCGCAACGGTCTTCTACGGCGTGCTCTCGCCCGACGCGCGACGCCTGACCTACTGCAACGCCGGACACAGCCCGCCGCTGCTGCTGCGCGACGGAAACTTCCAGGCGCTCGAAGTCGGCGGCACGGTCGTGGGCATGGACCCCGGCGCCACCTACGACAAAGGCATTTTGCACCTGTCGGTCGGCGACATTCTCGTCCTGTACACCGACGGCCTGGTCGACGCGATCAACTTCGACGACGAGAAGTTCGGCGCCGAACGACTCCACAAGTCGATCCTGGCCTACAAAGACCTGGACGCCGGCCAACTCGCCCAGCAGTTACTGTGGGACGTTCGCCGTTTCAAAGGCCTGGCCGACCTGATCGACGATATCACGATCGTGACCGTCAAGGTCGCCTCGCAGTCCGCCACGCCCACCCCCCTGCCGCCGGCGGGAAGCTGACCCACGTCATCGCCCGAAGAGATATATCAAATCGTGGTTGACAGTATATCATATTTGATGTATACTACTGATGGTTCAGACGTCGCAGGCTGGACTGTCCGGCCTGCTGTGGAATACGTAGCGGAGGATCCAGGCCGCAGGGCGGTCGAGGAATACACGGTGCGTATTCCACCTTGACCTCGTCGCAGTGTGCGACGACGGGCGCAATGAGCTTACCACAGGAGGTTTGCTGTGCGCGTCAAGGTGGAATTGCACCCAAGAGTAGACAGGTTCATCAGGCATCGGTGTAGCGCACAGGAGCAGGACGCATTCTGCCGGGCGCTGGAGAGAATCCGAACTGCTCCCATTCGTCACTCGGAGGCGATAGCGGACCCGCGGGTGAGTCGATACATGCTGCGGTTCTTTCGCTTCGGGTCGAACCTGGCAATCTTCAGCGTGAACCGTGCCCGAGACGTCATAAGGGTGTGTGAATGTCGCAAGTGTCCACCACAACGACCAGCAAACGGGGGACAAGACGGCGGGTAACACGAGGACGCCTGGGAACCACCACAAAGCGAAAGGTCGCCGGTAGCAAAGGCAGCACCGCAGTCAGCACCACCCAACACGCATGCATCGAGCAGAACGGCAAGGTAACGCACGTCCTGGTACCGGTGGACGAGTACGAACGGCTGATCGCGGCAAGCATGGCAGAGAACGCAGTAGCCACCCTCGAAGACGACAAGACCGAATGGGTCGACGCCGACGCCGTCGCCCGCGAGCTTGCCCGCGACCGTATCGTCGGCGCCCGCAAGGCGGCAGGACTCACACAGAAGCAACTGGGCAACAAGCTCGGCCTGCCCCAATCGCAAATCTCCCGCATCGAGCGCAAGCCCGACCGCACGACCGTGCGGACGCTCAAGCGCGTCGCCCACGCCTTGGGCGTCGACGTCGGCGCCCTACTCTAAACTGTGTCTGACAGATTGGATCCTTTCTTCTTGGGTGCCACTGGCGGCTCGCCCGCCAGTGCCTTCGCGTGCAGCGCTCCCCAGCAGAACGACAGTCACAGGCATGATCCTGAACGAAGGTGCGTCTGAGTGTCAGGCCGCGACTGTCGCAGCAACGACCCAGTCCCCACTCGCGGCGAGTGCCCCCAGCCGGGTATCATGGTGCCCAACGGTCGGGTAGATTTGAAACGTCGGTGGATTGAATGCCCGGACAGCGCGCTGGCTCGTGCCTGTCGGCGAGTCCGGGCGCAGGACGCCTACCAGGCCCGTCGGAGGGCAAGCAGGTCGCCATGAGCGTGTACCCAACGTCGTCGGCTGTGTCGGCGCGGTTCCCCGACCTGGCCGGCAAGGTGGCGATTGTCACCGGCACCAGCCGCGGCATCGGCTGTGGTATCGCCGAGTTCCTTGCCCGGCAGGGCATGAAGCTGGTGCTGACGGCCCGGTCGGGCGAACAGGGCGAAGCGTTCGCGAAGTACCTCGAGACGACTGGCGCCGACTGCGTCTGGGCCGCGGCAGACGTATCAACAGCCGAA
>CBFCZG010000036.1:0-19644 GCA_965602375.1 uncultured Phycisphaerae bacterium
TGGCCGTTCGAGCGTGGCTGACGTGTTCGAGAGTTTCTTTCGCACCGGTGAGCGGGGCCCGCGGGAGGCACGTCGCGGTCGCTACGCCGAGGTCCACGGTGCGGACGTCGAGCACGAAGTGCAGCTCTCGTTCGAGCAGGCGATCCATGGCACGGTGCTGCAATTGACGCGTACGAGCCCGGAAGGCGATCAGACGATTCAAGCGAGGATCCCACCGGGAGTGGCCGACGGGCAGCGCATCCGACTGCGGGGCAAGGGGCAGCCGGGCATGGGCGGGGGTCCGCCGGGCGATCTGTATATTAAATGTCGTGTCAGGCCTCACCGCTACTTCCGGCGAGAGGGTAATGACATCTATCTGGATGTTCCCATCGGTGTCGACGAGGCGGCCTTGGGGGCAAAGGTTACCATTCCCACGATTGACGGTCCGACGACCGTGACCGTGCCGCCGGGGACCTCGAGTGGGACCAGGCTGCGTCTGAAGGGCAAGGGCGTACGCCATGCGAAGACCGGGCAGCGTGGCGACCAATACGCCGTGGTGAAGATCGGGCTGCCCAAGCAGCTTACCGAACAGCAGCGGCAACTGTTCGAGCAGCTGCGCAAAACGCTGACGGAGAGTCCGCGGCAGGGGTTGGAATGGTGAATAGCGAAGATGTTGGGACGCAGCCGGAGCGAATGAAACATCGGATCGGCGTGATCCTACTGCTGTTGGGATTGGGGTTACTGGTTGCCAGCGTGCTTATCGTGATTGAGCGCGGCACCCAGAGCCCCGAGGTGCTGCCGGTCGCTTCGGGTGACGTCCAGGCGGCGACCACTCACCTGCGTCTTCTGCTGGTGGCGATGGTGTTCCTGTTGGTCATTCTGGCCTTGGCTCTGTTAGGGGTGGTGATAACCGTGGGGTGGGGCAGGCGCTTCCGCGAGTCGATGCGCTTGGGCCCGAGAAAACCAACGGCTACCGACGACGTGTGGCGAATGCACCGCCTTGCCGACGACGAGTTCGAGACCAAGGAAAATGATTGACTGACCCATTCTGCGGAGCGTGCAGCCGACGGTGGGTGCGTGCGTGGCGCTGGTGACGGGTGCGGGCAGTCGCGTGGGGCGATGCATCGGCCTGCGCCTGGCGCGGGCGGGGTTTGACCTGGGCGTTCACTTCCACCACTCCACCGCGCAGGCAGAGACTCTGGCCAGGCAGGTAACAGCCCTGGACAGGCGGGCTGAGCTTTTCTCGGCCGACTTGAACGAACAGCGCGAGGCCGAGGGTCTGGTTGAAGTGGTTGTCGGGTCGATGGGGCGCGTCGACGTGTTGGTGAACAATGCGGCCATCTTCGAGCCGGACGTGCCGACGAAGGTCGACCCGGACCTGTGGGATCGGACGATGCGAGTGAATGTCCGATCACCGGCGACACTCTCAGACGCACTGTTTCGGCATGTTCGGGCGCGAGGCGGCGGCGGCAGGATCGTGAACATTTGCGACATTGCATCGGAGCGCCCCTGGCGCGGGTATCAGGCGTACAGCGCATCGAAGGCTGCTTTGTTGGCGTTGACGCGTGCGACCGCCCGCACGATGGCGCCGCACGTACAGGTCAATGCCGTTTCGCCGGGCATCGTGGAGGGCTCGGCCGGGCTCGATCCGGATCGGCTTGATCGCGTGGTCGGTCGGATTCCGCTTGGGCGACTTGCCCGTCCGGCCGACGTGGCCGAAGCCGTGCTCTTCTTCGTCACTGCCAGCGACTATATCACCGGGCAGGTTCTCTGCGTCGACGGCGGGCGAAGCATCGCTTGATCCCTGGTGGCGTCCGGGCTGCGGCGCAAGGATCGTTTGCCTTACCTTTGAAGCGACGGGGGGTGAGTCTATACTCGGTTGCGAAGGAGGATGAGGATGGGTGCATCCGTGCGATATCCGCTTTTCCGCAAAAGCAGCTTTCAGGAGTCGGCCCGACGCGTAGTTTCACATCGGCGAGCGAACCAGGCGCTGGCGGCGCTGGCGGAGTTGGGGCGTGGCTCGGGTGGCGCCCTGCCGACCGTTCCGCCGGATGTTCCGGAACTCTCGCATCTGTACGCCGAGGGCGGGTCATGGACGGGATTCACCGTCGCCGACCGCACGGCAGCGGCTGTTGCGGAGTTCTTTGCCAAAGGCGGCGATGCAACTGCCTGGCAGCGGGCTGTGGACCATCTCCAGCATTTGCTGCACTGTGGCAAGCCGCATGTGACGGCCGGCAACGCCGCGGCCGGCGCCGTTCTGCTGGCGGCTTCGTGTGTGCTGCCGGATCATCCGTGGGCGTCGATGTGGGCCATGGCGGGCAGCCTTCGGCTGGCGGCGTGGCTCGACACTCATCCTGGCCCGGTCGATGAGGCGGTTCGGCGCCGTGCGGACTTGGCGATGGAGGTGCTTTCGGCGCTGGCGGATGTGGCGCCTGCACTTCCCGAGGGGGCGCTTCGCGGGTTGGCTTCGGATGCGGATGGTTGTGCAAAGCCGGCTGGCGGTGTCTACGCCATGCATCCTTCGGATGAGCAGTTGCCCCCCCTGCTGACGTGCCCGCCGGAGACGGCGGTGGAGGCGTTTGCCGAACGGATTCGTCTTTTGACGCGGGACCGACGGGTAGGCGATCTGTTCGACGAGCAGACCCGACCCGATCGAGCGGAATTGGAGGAGATCTGCCGTAACGTGCTGACCCTGAGGGCGCACATGCACGTCAAGCATGATTACGGTCGCCAGATCGATTGGGCTACGGTCCTGAACGGTGACATTGAGTCGAACGTTTCACTGAACCATCACTTCCACATCACAGCGTTGGCACGCGGATACTCGGCCTATGGCGATGCGCGTTACGCCGAGCACGCGGTACGAATGCTGCGTTCGTGGTTCGATCAGTCGCCGTGTCCGCCGGTCTGGGGGCAGTTGCAGTGGCGGACGCTGGAGGTGGGGGGGCGGCTGACGAGCGCGTGGCCTGCGATCGCTATGGCCCTGATTGACTATGAGCCGTTCGTAACCAGTTGCCTGACCGATCTGGTTCGTTGGACGGTGGCCAGCGCGAGGTTCCTGTGTGTATTTCCCGGTCCCTGGAACAACTGGTTGCAGGTCGAGTGCGCGGGCGGACTGGCGGCGACTGCGCTCGTGCCCGAGTGGCGCGATGCGGAGTTGGCCAGGGCCGTTTTCACGCAGCGGTTGGCCTGGATCAATCGGCACATGTTTTTGCCTGACGGCATGCAGTCGGAGAATGCACCGCACTATCACGCGTTTCCCTGGTCGCGGCTGTATGTGGCGGCTGTGCTCGACGACGCTTTAGGCAAGCCCGTTTCCAAGGAGTACTGGGAGTTTCTGGTGCGGGGTGCCGAGCCGTTCTGGAAGCTGCGAATGCCCGATGGGGCACTGCCTTCGCTGTCGGACGCGAGCCCGCGTCACAACAGCGGCGACGCGTGGCTGCGGATCGTCGGACATCAACGCCAACGCCCGCAGATGCTGGCTGTGCTCGAGCCGGAAGCGGCCGGCGACAGCCTGCCCGAGCCGTGCCAACGGCTGTCGCATGCGGGCCTGACCGTGTTGCGCACCGGGTGGGGCCGGCGCGACGACTACGTGCTCTTTGATCATGGTTTCTTCGGGACGAACCACCAGCATGAGGACAAGCTGACGTTTTTGTACGCCTCCGGCGGACGCCTGCTTGTCGGTGACGCGGGCATCTATCGGTACAGCAACGATGAGTGGGAGCATTACTTTCGAGGTGCGTGGGGGCATAACGTCGTGACGGTCGACGGCAAGCAACAGTGTCGCGCGATCGATCATCTCCGTGGGATCACCGAGCCGATACCCGACCCGGATGCCCGGCAAGAGATTCGGCCGGGGCGCTACGGGCTGCTGTCGGGTTGGTACAGGGACGGCTTTGCGCCGCGCAGCTTCGGTTTGTGGGAGCGTCAGGCCGACCGGTCGAGCGATGAGGCTGCACGCGACAGGTCGATTCAGCATCAGCGGCTACTGCTGTACGTCTGGCGGCGGGGTCTGCTGGTGATCGATCGTGTGATGGGAGGCGGGAGTCACGAGGTCGTGCAAGTCTTCCATTTGCACCCCTTTGAGGAGGGTTTCGGCGAGCAGCGGACGTACGAGCCCGGGGCCCTGCAATTAGACAAGAGGAGTGCCCTGCTGTCGCACCCGGACCAGATGGGCGTTAGGCTCGTGCATTCGTGCGACGGTGTCGAGACGATCAGCTATTGCGGGCAGGCAGACCCCCCTCGCGGGTGGACGGCCTTGTATGGGGAGCAGCCTTCCCACGACGTGCATTACACCGCGCGAGTTGAACTTCCGGCGGTACTGGGGGTGTGGATCGAGCCAACGACGCCCGGTGCCGCGGCTGACGACCTGCGGCTCGAAGTGGCGACCGAGGGCGATCGGATACGTTTTGGCGTGAGATCGACAGGCGGCCTGCTGTCGGGTGTTCTGGATGTGGGGCGAGTGACGGTCGAGCAGATCGAGGGTGGCGATGTCTGATCTGTTCCAGGATGGCACGGCGTACTACGACCAGATGGTGGACTGGCAGCGCCGGCTCGACCGCGAGGTGCCGTTCTACAGGCGCCTAGTCGAGCAGCATCATGTCAGAAGTGTTCTGGACTGCGCGTGCGGGACGGGACACCACGCCGCGATGCTTGCCGGATGGGGCTTGGCGGTGACCGGGTCGGACCTGAGCGAGGAGATGGTCGAACGCGCGAGAAAGCAGCACGGAGAACAAGCCGGGTTGCGATGGCTGGTGCGGTCGTTTGGCGATTTGAGCGGGATCGGCGAGCCCTTCGATGCGGTGATGTGTGTGGGCAACTCGCTGGCGTTGGCGGCGGAGGGCAAGCAGGACTGTCGAGATGCGCTGGCCTCGATGGGGGCAGTCGTGCGGCCTGGCGGCCTGCTGATCGTGCACGTATTGAACATCTGGCGGATCGCCCCGGGCGAGCTGGTCGTGCAGAAGCTCATGCCCCTGACGCCCGAAAGCGGCGAGGCGCTGCTGCTGAAGCTCTTCCATCGGGTGGGTTCGCAGGGATATGTCGACACCGTCATAGCGTCGCGGCCTGACGCGGGCGCGGCGTGGCGCGCCGAGCATCATGCGGCGCGTCCTATCGGCCTGCGGGCGGCGTGGTTGCGTCGGACGCTGACCGAGTTGGGGTTCGGCCGCATCGATCTGTGGGGCGACTATCAGTTCACGCGCTACCGCGCCGATCGCAGTGTTGATCTGATCGTCACGGGCGTGAAGGCGAGTACGTCATAGCGGCGTGCTGTCGGGGGCCTAGGCTTTCCATGGAGGCGTTTCGGGAAGGCTCTGCTGGAATCGCTCGAGCAGGCTTTGCTGATAGGGACCCGCGAAGGTGGATTGGAGGAAGCGGTCGAACCCTGCGTCGCGGAGTTGCCGCCATGAGCCGTCCTCGTCGCCCGGGACGGTGGGGAAGAACAGGGCGTCGTTGGCCTGTGCTGCCGTCAGATCGCCCGGGGCGTCGCCGACCATGAGCACATGGGCGGGCTCGTACCGCCCGTCGGCGGCGGCGCGAAGCTGCTCGGCCTTGGTGCCAAGCTCCTGCCCGCCGAGCAGCGCGACGTGTTGCGCCAGGTCGTACTGCTGCCATTCGCGGCGGCAGGCCTCGTGGGGCATTTGGGACACGACAATCAGGTCGGCCTGTCGGGCCATCCGGTCGAGCGTGGTCTTGACCGAGGGGAACGGTCTGAGGTGGTCCGCCTTGTGGTCGACGGCGCGATTGACCGCTTCGCTCCATTGCAGAACGCGCTGGAGCTCAGGATTTGGCGCGGTGGTGTCCATGACGGTCTGGAGGCCCGCGTTGCTGTTGGGGTGCTCGGAGTCGATGAAGGTTCGTAGCGAGTCCATTCCCGGAATGGTCACACCGCTGGCCTGGACCTCGGGCCGGTCACGAAGCAGATCGAGCACCATCAGCAGGGCGGGGAACCGGTTAAGCCCGCGCCACTTGGAATAGAGGTTGACGAAGTACTCGGTCTGTTCGACCAGCTCGGCGATCGGCTCGAGGCCGAAGGATCGAATGATCTCGGGGGTGAAGCAGTGAACGTGTTTGAACGTCATCGTGTCCATGGCGCAGCCGTCGGAATCGACGGCCACAAGGTGGTCGTGCCGCTTTTCGAAGGCTGCCGCCGAGGACGGCGTGGTGCTGTTCATGGCCTGCATATCTCCAATCAGCTACTGAAGTCGTTCTCCTCGTTTCATGGGGAGTTTACCAGTTGTGGCGCCGAATGCTAGAATCCGGCTTTCCTGACGGAGCCCACGGGGCAAGGAGATAATTGATGTTGCAGGACAAGCAAGCCTTTGTCGCTGACATCCTCTCGCGCATGTCGCTGGATCAGAAGGTGGGTCAGTGCATTACGTTCGAGTTTGCCGGCACGCGGGTGGACTGGCATGCCTACGACAAAATCCTGCGGCACCAGGTGGGTGGGGTGCGTGTCACGCCGCATATCTACACCGAAGAGGCGTACGGCACGCGGTTGGTGGGCGGGGCCGAGGAGCAGCGGCTGAGCCCGTATGCGCCGCCGGAGGTGTACGCCCGGATTCTCAACAGGCTTCAGGAGATTGCGCTGTCGCGCGAGCCGGCGATTCCGCTGCACATCAGCTCGGATCAGGAGGGCGATTGGAGCCAGGACTACGCCCGCGGAGGGGTGCACTTGTTTCCCAGTGCGATGGGCATGTCGGCCACGAACGACGCCGACTGGGTCTATCGGGCGTATCGCCTGGTGGCTCGGCAGCAGCGCGCGGTCGGCATCCGACAGCTTCACACGCCCTGTCTTGACGTCAACATCGAGCCGAAGAACCCTGAGATCTGCACCCGCAGCTTCGGCGACGATCCCGACCGTTGCATCGAGTTCGGCCTTGCTCAGCTTCGCGCGTTTCGCGACGAGGGACTGATCGCCACGGGCAAGCACTTTCCGGGCCGGGGTGACTCGGCCGTCGACGTGCACTTCGCGGTGGACGTGAATCGCGCCGATCGCAAACGGTTGGAGGAGGTCGAGCTGGCTCCGTACCGGGCGCTCATCGCCGAGGGCCTGCCGTGTGTGATGACGGCGCACACGATCTACCCGGCGTTGGACGCGGACGAGATGCCCGCGTCGGTCTCGCGGCGGATCACGACAGACCTGCTGCGCGAGCAGATGGGTTTCGAGGGGGTGATCACGACTGACGCGATGGGCATGGGCGGCGTGATGAAGAAGTTCGCTACGTACGGCCAGGCTTGTGCCGCTGCGATTGCCGCCGGAGCCGATCTGGTGCTGAGCAAGTGCGATGCTTCCCGCCGTGATGAGGTGTTCGACACGGTCAAACAGTACGTGCAGGACGGGAAGATACCCATGGGCGAACTGGACGCGCACGTGCGACGCATCCTGTCGTTGAAGTTCGACTACGGCCTGTTTGCTGAACCGTTTGTCCAGGCCGACCGTGCCGCCGAGCCGATTCGCGATCCTGGCTCGGCGACGCTCTGCAAGCTGACCGCCTTGAACGCGGCGGTGCTCGTTCGCGACGAGGCGAGTTTGCTTCCGCTGTCGCCCGATGTGCCGGTGGCGGTTGTCGAGCAGCGCTATCCGCTCTATCAGAACAAGGCCGACGACTACTGGTGGCACTCCAACATGCTTCAGGAGTTTGTGCGCGAGCATGCTCGAACGGTCTTCGACTGCGAGACCGATTTGAAGGTCGGCGAGGAGCAGAACCGGCGGGTACTGGAAACGGCCGACAAGGTCGAGGTGGTGATCGCGCTGAGCTTCTTCTGGCGAGGCAATCCGACCAACAGTGAACTGGTGGCCGAGTTGATCCGTCGCGGCAAGAAGGTCATTCTCATTGCGGCTACGCCTTATGAGAATATCTGCCTCCCACAGGCGCAGACGCTTGTGGTTACCTTTGCGGCTGTCCCCAGGAGCCTGGAGGCCGCTGCCGAGATCATCTACGGTCGGGCGCAGCCGGGCGGCACGTGGCCGCTGAAGCACTATCGTTTGAAGGGGGTGTGAAGCGGCGGGGGACGGCCGCTGATGCGTTTAGGTCGATCCGCTGAGGACCATGCCGATGGTCCGCAGCATGATGCCGACGTCCAGCTCCAGCGCCATGTATTTGATGTAGTACAGATCAAGCTGCAGCTTCTTGCGGGCATCGGCAACGCTGGAGCCGTAGCGGAAGTTGATCTGGGCCCAGCCGGTCAGGCCCGGCTTGACCAGGTGCCGTTCGTTGTAGTAGGGGATCTGTGCGGCCAGCAGGTCGACCAGATCGGGGCGTTCGGGTCGCGGTCCGACCAGCGACATGTGCCCGCACAGCACATTCCATAGCTGCGGCAACTCATCCGCGTGTGTGCGGCGCAACCAGCGCCCTACGGCGGTCGCGCGTGGATCGTTGCGAGCGGCCCAGATGCTTCGGTCGCGTTCGGCCCCCTGGCGCATGGTGCGGAACTTGTAGAGCGGAAATGTTCGGCCGCCTTGCCCGACGCGTCGCTGGCGATAGAACACGGGGCCGGGGCTGCTCAGCCTTACCGACAGCATGATGAGTGGCCAAAACGGCAGCGTAACCGCCAGGCCGACCAGCGACAGCAACACGTCGACAGCACGTTTGACGGAGGCGACTTCGTCTCGGTAGACACCCAGATCGGCAAACAGGAACCAGTGTGGTCCGATGCGGCCAACCGGTACTTCACCAAACGTCTTCTCGTAGAAGGTCGATTCGTTGGTGACGCGACAGCCGAGGCTCAGACAGGACAGGGCCGACTCGACCACTTCGTCATTGAGCTGCGCTTCGTCGCCCAGCACGACCTCGCGCACGTCGTATTGGGCGCATAGTTGCGCAAGTTCGCTGACGTGACCAACCACCGGTAGATCGTCGATGACGTGCCAACCGGCACCGGTCGTCCCGGTCAGGACCAGACCGGCGACGTGATAGGGGGCGGGCCCGGATTCCTGGATTGCCCGGGCGGTCAGGCGTGCAGAGGGGCCCGTGCCCACCACCAGGACGGTGCGCCGGTAGCAGCGCAGCACCGCGAAGGCCGCCAGCCGCAGCCCGGTGCCCCCGATCAGGCACGTGGCCACCATCCAGGCGATGATTCGTCGGCTCATCTCGGCGTACATGGCGCCGGATATCACCACGTAGCTCAGGCAGGCGGCTGCCAGGATGGCCACGGCCGGGCGGATCAGCAGCCGTCGCTTGCTCAGCAGGGTCGGATGTTCGTACAGGCCCACGATCAGGCCCGCCAAGGCCAGAGCTACCGCGCTGACCAGCCACGCCTCCGACATGGCGATCTGGATCGCCGGGTCGGACAAATCCCAGGGAGAGGCCGCGTAGCCGATTGACAGTCCGATCAGTGCGATGCCGGCGTCTGCCGCCATCCAGACTGGCTTGCGGAGACCTAGAACGGTGCGGCCAAGGACCGTACTCCACCGGGTCCGCGGCAGCACACCGAGACGCGGCTCGACGTCCTTGCGGACCTCAGGGGCTGCCACTGCTTGGGGAGTGTCAAGAACCGATGTTTCCACAAGGCTTCCCTGCCCGGATGTTATGGGCTGGGAGTGCTATCGACCGTCCAGGTCGCCTTCCTGAGCTATCGCGCGGAGGCTTGCCGATGTGGCCAAGCTCCGATAATCCGTTACCGGCGAGTCCTGTGTGGGAGCGGGGAGGGCAAGACATATGAGGGAGCGGCGCTAAGCCGTGCACTCTGGAACGCCGATGTACAATTCGTATGGTTACCGCGTGGCGGCAGATGTCTGCGCTGATGCTGTTGGTGGCCCTGGGTGGCTGTGCCGTACCGACGTGTCCTCCCCGGTACAAGCCGTTGGCGCCGCTGCGCGATTTGGTCGGCAGGCCCGTCGATCTGCCGGCGGGAAGCTACCGGGTGATGCCAGACGCTGTACCCGAGGGACAGTTTCCCTGCTCTGTTGCGGTGGTCCGTTTGAGACACGCCGATCAATCGCTCCCGGCGGATGCCCAACTGAGCGAGCAAAACGGCTTCGTGCTCGATCCGTTCGCCCACAAGGAAGGTGTATGCTGGGCGGAACTCTTTGACAATATCGCGTCGGTCAGCGAGGTTTTTCCCGTCGATCCCCCATACCTGCCCAGCCAGCCCACAGAACCGGGTCCGGTGGTTCGAGCGCTGGGCCGCGTTCACGCCGGGTTGTGCATCATCCTCTCGGAGGGCGACGTGACGGCAGGCGAGTCTATCGGCAGCAAGGGCGACGAGCCGGCCGGCGGCGGCCCCGCCAGCGGCGAGACGGCAATGGCAAGACAGGTCGTAGGCGCCATCTACGAGACACGCCACGAGAACCTGCTGGCGATCGCCAAGAGCGAACTGTTTGCGTATACGAGCGATGGCGAGAACGGTGCGGATCGCTCGGTAGCCGAGGAACTGGCGTCGGCACGGTTCCGCCAGTTGGTGCACGAGGTGATGTGCAAACTGGTGGCGAGCTCGCGCCCCGGTGTGGTGGAGCAGCCCAGTCCCTGGTCGAGTTGGCCTAGCGGGCCGGGACCTATGCGCTGGCCGGGCAAACGCTAGTGGTTCGCAGGGCGCTTGTCGGCTACAGGTGATGTGCAACGTCGGCGGAGGCCCATGACCGCCATGTCTGCAGGACCCGATTCGTCTGCATCTTCGGTGAATCCTTCGAGTTTCAGCAGGGCGGGTGATCTGCTTCGTGCGCACGGAGCTGCGCTGGCAGCCGGCGTGTACGTCCTCGGTCTGCTGTACACAGGGCTCATGCCCTTCGCCCCGCGCACCATGCCGATGTCGGATGCGGTGCGGTGGCTTGGACTCACTTTGCAGTCCAACGGCCTGGGCGACGTTCTATGCAATATCGCGTTGTACATACCTCTCGCGGTACTTCTGCCGATGTGTCGGCCTTTGCGTCGGTGGATCGTCCGCTGCGGGCTGGCCCTGGGCGTGGTGCTGGCCGCCAGCGTGTCGGTCGAGTTTGCCCAACTGCGCATCGAGGGGCGGATTCCGTCGTGGGTAGACGTGGTGTGCAATCTGGCGGGCGCGGGCGTTGGTATTGTGCTGTCGCCGTTGGTTGCCGCTGCCCTGAGAGGTTTGTGGGCGTCGAGCGCGCAGAAGTTGGCGGCGAGTCCGTTCTCCGCGGCGGCTTTGGTGTTGTCGATGGTTTTCCTCGTGCAGGCTGCGCTGCCGTTCGACGCGCCCGGCACGAGTCCTTCGCGCATTTACCGTGCATGTAAACAGGCCTATCTGCGCCCATTCGAGAGAATGGATCGACTACAGCTTGAGGAATTGGCGGCGTGGTACACCGGACACGTCAGCCATGCTGCTATGGTACGGCAGCAGCGGTACGAGCTTTGGTGCGACCTGGCTGGGGCGGGCGTCTGTTATTTCGTGCTTGCGGGTGTTCTTCTCGTGGGTCTGCGAAACGAGTACGGATTTGGCCGCATCGCTGCTTCAGCGTTGGCTCTATGGAGCTGCACCATGTTGGCAGTCGCCAGCGGGCTCCTGAGTCTGTTGACGGTTCGCGCTCCCTTCGACATCACCGTGTCGGCGGCGTACATCGTCGGCGCGGTCGTGGGTCTGGTTGCGGCGCACGTGGCGCTCTGGTGGGGCGGATCGACGCTGAGGTTTTCGAGCGTGGGTCGTCTCTGGCCGGCGCTTCTTATAGGTCAGGCGACGTACATCGGTTGCCGGACACTGCTGCCGTTCAACTTCTTCTCGGCCGACGGCGGTTGGCACGCGTGGGGTCACCATCAGTTTGAATGGTTGCCGTTTTTCACGTACCTCCACTCGCCTTTGCCACAGGTCGTAGAGCAGATCTGCACTACCCTGGTTCAGTACGGCATCCTGGGTGCGGCGCTGTGTATTGCCTGGCGGAAGCTGGCGGTCGCACGTCTGGGCTCGGTCCTGCGGCGCGTTGCTTGGGTTGCCGGCGGGTTGGCGGTGGTTCTGGAGATCCTGCAAGCGCCGCTTCCGACGCGCTACGCCGACATCACAACGGTCCTTATTGGTGTGGCGGGCGCTGTCTTGGGGGCGCTGGGCTATTGCTGGGCGGTCGATGCGTGGCGCGCCAGTCGCGACCGGCAAGACGAGGCCCGTCACGGCGCTGTCGCGGCCATCGGCGCCGTCTCGAACCTGTCACCCGCATCCGTGCCTGTCGGGGTCGGCGTCTACGACGATTGACGTGACAGGGCTATGTCGTGAGTCATCCCCGCAACCGGGCATTCTGCCCGCCAGACGGGGCGGTTCGCCACCTCTGCGAGAACACGTCGGGTTCACACTGTTACCGGACGTTCACATCACAGAAGTTCCTGACGCGGTGGATCAATCGAGCCAGGATGACACGAGGCTGTGTGCCGGCCGGGATACTTGTTGGCGTCAAGTTGCGTGCTCGAAGGAACGATCTTTTATCAGTCCTAGAGATCGAGGTCCTGTCCACCTATGACGACTCTCACCGTCAGATCTCGATGTGCGCGGCCCGCTACGCACCCGAGCCGGTTGTACAGCAACCCTTTCGGGACTTCGCAGCCGGCTTGCTCGGCTCCCGACCGTCCAGCGCCGATCAACTGCCTGACGGTCGACATGGAGGACTACTTCCACTGTGAGGTGTTCGCTCAGACGATACGTCCTCGGCGGTGGTGTAGTTGCCCGACGCGGCTGGACTGGACCATTCCGTTATTGCTGGACGTGCTGGCGAGCGCCCAGGTGCGGGCGACATTCTTCGTGCTGGGCTGGGTGGCCCGCAGGCACCCTCGACTTGTTCGGCAGGTGGCTGACGCTGGTCACGAGGTGGCCAGCCACGGCTATTGGCATCAACACCTGAGTCGCATGACACCGGCAGGTCTGCGTCTGGATCTCGAGGCCAGTCGTCGTGCGCTGGAGGACATTGTGGCTGCGCCGGTGACGGGTTACCGCGCGCCTACGTTTTCACTCACTCGGCGCACAGCCTGGGCCGCTGAGGTCGTGGCCGAGCAGGGCTTTGCCTACGATTCGAGCGTGTTCCCGATCTACCACGACCGGTACGGCGTGCCTGGGGCGCCCGCAGAGCCGTGGTGGCTCGAGACCAGGTCGGGGCGACTCCTGGAACTGCCCCCGCTGACGCTCGGGTCGAGTCGGCTCAAACTGCCCGCAGCGGGGGGAGGCTACCTGCGTCTGCTGCCGTCTGTTCTGGTTCGGGGGGCGGTTCGCTGGGCCAATGCGCAGGGCAGACCGGCGGTGTTGTACGTCCATCCGTGGGAGCTGGACCCGCTTCAACCCCGATTGCCCGTAGGTTGGCTGGCTCGACGGCGTCACTACGGCGGTCTGGGCCGCATGCGTTCGCGCCTGACGTGTCTGCTGGCTGCACATCGCTTCCGACCGATGGCTGAGCTGGCCGCCGAGCAGTCGCGCCGGTGCCGGCGGATCGGTCGCCTATAGCAATGACTTGTGAGGGTTCTCCGGTTGCCCGGCAATTCTCTGTCGTGTCACGCCGTGCAGATCGGGGAGTGTATGTGGCCTATCGCATGTAGGGCAGCGAGCGTAGGGGCCGCGTGTCGGAATTATCACCTTCCTTGAGTCGGTCGAATAGGGGTTGCACGTAGGCATGGGAGTATCTGGTCGCCTGATGGACCTCGTGGAAGTTCTCTGCGCTCTGGGTCACGATCATCTCCCAGACGATCTGACGAGATCGAGTCACTTCGAACAAGCGGCTGCGTTGAGTGGGTCGGCCAAACAGGCGTCTGCGAACGGAGTCGTACAATTCGTTTACCCTATCGTCCTTCATTCTGTAGGTGGCCTGACAAATGAATATGTTGCCGTTGGGCAGGGGCTGCGCCCCACTCAGGTAGCGGCTATAGAATTGGGGATTCTCCGACTCGTGGTCGCTGTATTCCCAGACAATCTGGTTCGAGAGAGGGTCAAGTTCTATAACCCTTGAATACCCTCGTTCTGTGCCGTTGTCGAAAAGCAGAATATGCCCGTTTTCCATCATTCTGGGGTTGTGCTGACCATCCAGGATGCCGGGTCCCCAGGCCCACACGATTCGCCCTGATTCCCTGTCAATGACCCCGACGGTGTTCAGGTTGCAGTAGCTGAACAGAATGTTGCCCGGCTTGAAGCGGGCATCCTTTGACGCGGCCTCGTTCTCCTGAATAACGGAGCAGGTATTGTTGTGCGCCCAGTCAAAGACGCCGTCGAACATATGTTTGCCCTCAGCGTTACTCAGGGGGAACGGGATACCCAAAAGCGTCGTCAGTTCTTCCAGGTGCTCCTCGCCTCGCCACTGCCACACCACGTCCTTTTCGGGGGTGAGTTCAGTGAGGATAGGGCATCGCACTTCTTTCGCACTGACGGCAGGCGCCTCTTTGTCCTCTATGTGATGGACCAAGATGTTATCATTGGGCAGGACCGCGAAATCGTGATCGGCCCGGCACTTGAAGTACCAGACGACGTCACCGAATGGTCCAATCTCACGCAGGCCCGCCCTGGGTTGGAAGGAGTAGTCCCTGGTGGTGTAAAGCAAGTTGCCATTGGATCGCAATTTGGGCAGTTGAACAGATCCCAGCACTCGCCAACGATGGACTACCTGGCCGTTCATGTCGGCCAGATAGATGGTGTTTGGCGTATCCAATTCATCGCCGATGTCGTCCACGACCGGCGCGAACAGCGTGTATCCCTGGTAGCTCCGGCCTGCGTCGTTCACACGCAGAGTGAGAGGCTCGTAGTAACAGGCCTTCAGGATGACGTAGACCGACGCGAGTAGGAGGACCAGGAAAAGGATTGCGCACAGGGCTAGCATCCGCTTGATCGACCGTCGGACCGTGCTAGTCATGGTGGAGTTCCTCTAACGAGATGTTTTTGATGCGTGCCGGTGTCCGCGAAGGCGGTATCGCGAGCCGGGAACGTCGAGTGAGGACAGGGGTCGCTGCACGGCCCGAAGGAGGGGACGGCATGAAAAAGAAAGCGGCGAATTCTGCACGGCGATTCAAGCGACATCTCCCAGGTGAAACACCTGCCCGCGGTCTTGAAGTCCGTCAGGAATCCATATCGGCTTATCCAGGCTGAGTCCACCAAGGTTCTCGAACGATCGGATCCTGTGCCGGTTTGGTCTGCACGTCCCGGCGGTCGCCCAAATCATACGTGAGGTGCCGCAGGCGCACACGGCAGAATGTCGCTACCGGATATCGATCGAGCGCCAAGCCCCTGCTGTTAGATGACGGAAGTGCGGTGGGACGGATCGTGACGTTTGTCGAGGGCAGGTCAATCCTGACGGCTTTTCGTCCGATAAGAGCGTTTGCGGCGATCGGGCTGGCCGGTGCCGATAAGTACACGCGTTCCTGTGCCGATGGCCGCTGCGTGAGGGTGTTGCCCCCCGTGCGCCGGGATGCGCGCCGGGACAGGGTGGTAGTACGTGCTTGGTACGCAGGGCTTGGCGCAGGCGCCTCGACGGGAGCCGGCAAGCGGTGTCGCTTCACGCGATCTTTTTTATCTTGTATTACGTGGTCAGCTGCGTGGTCGCGCTGGTGTCGCCGATCGTCGGGGTCGTCTGTTACCTGATCGTCTACCATGTGTACCCCGAGACGACGTGGTGGGGCCACGAACTCGCTCCTCTTCATATCCGTTATTCGCTCCTCATCGCCGTAGCGACGGGAATCGGGTTTGTGGCCAACGCTCACAAGCACCCGACGCTCCGCCCGTACATCAGCGTGTTCGAAGTGCTGTGTGTTCTGATGCTGGCCAATATCTGGCTGACGCCGCTGATCGGGGCCGGGTGGTTGCGGTGGACAGCCGTGCAATTGGACAAGATGACGAAGATTTTCATCTTCCTTTTCCTGCTGGTCCACATTGTGGTGCGGATGCGCTACTACCAGTGGCTGGTTCTCGCCTGGGTCGTCAGCGCTTTGTACGTGGGACACGCGGCCCACACAGCCCCGCGCGGCAGTTTCTACCTGGGTCGACTGGATGGCATCGGCGGGCCCGATTTCCGGGAGGCGACCGCGCTGAGTCTGCACCTGGCTGCCACCCTGCCTTTGATTGGGGTGCAGTTCCTGCGTCCGGGTTTCTGGCCCAAGGTGTTGAGCTTCTTTGCGGCTGCGTTTGCCTGCCAGGGCATCATCCTGGCGCAGGGCCGGTCCGCTATGGTGGGGCTGGTGGCCGGTGCCGTCACGGCGGTGTTCCGCTCGCCGAAAGGGCGACGGGGCAGGATTGCTCTGGCCATTACGCTTGGGCTGATTGGGGGATACAGCCTCACCGACGATGCGTTCTGGGATCGCATGCGCACGATTGTTGCTCCTCCCGAACAGCGTGACCGCTCTGCTGAGGGACGAATCCACATCTGGCACACGGCGCTGCGGATGTGGGAGGACTATCCGCTGGGCATCGGGATCGGAACGTTCGAGCAGACCATCGGCAAGTATAACCGCAGGTTGGATGGGTCGGACTCGCATAGCAGCTACATCGACGCGCTTGTTGAACTCGGCGTACAGGGGTTCGTGCTCTTGAGCGCGCTGATCTTCTGTTCATTTCGTGAGTTGACGCGCTGTCGAAAATTGGCGCGGGGCACGCCTCTGCAACGCGATATTGATCTGCAAGTCTATGCTCTGCGCGTAAGCCTGGTGGTGTTTCTCTTTGCAAGTCTGACGCTGACGCGGCTTTACGCCGAGGCCTTCTGGTGGCTGCTGGCGATGCCGTTGTGTCTGCGCCGTTCGCTCGAGAATGAGTTGGTCAGACTCGGCCGGCCTTCCCTGCGATGCAGTTCGAGTGTGGATGAGATCGACTGGGAGACAGCCGAAGATCCGGATCCTGTGTGGCAGGGGGCAGACGAGCCCGTCCCGGCGGATGAGCCGGCGGAGGCGAAGACGTGAGCGCAGGTTGCATACGTGTGCTGCATGTGGTCTGGGCGCTGCGACCGGGTGGACTCGAGCGCGCGCTCTGCCAGATCATTCGGGCCAACCACGGCGACGGCGTCGAGCATGCGGTGTTGTGTCTTGATGCGTCGGGCGAGTGCGCGAAGACCCTCCCAAGCGATGTTCCGCTTGTCGTAGCTGCCTGCGGCGGCAACGACCGAGCGGGGGCGCGGGCGATACGAGAAGTTGCGCGGGAGCATGGGGCGCACATCGTGCACGCGCATAACTTTGGAGCCTGGCCGGCGGCAGCGCTGGGCCGATGCAGCATCGGCAGCAGGCTGATCTGGACGCTCCAGGGCTGGGACAGCGATCAGCCTCTGACGTACAAGCGTCGCGTTGCGTGCATGTTGCTGAGCCGTGCCACGTCGGCGCTCACGGCGGTCAGCTTCGAGGCGGCCGAGCGGTTCTGCCGCGAGGCCCGCGTTCCTCGGCGACGCGTCGAAGTGATTCCCAACCCCGTCGACGTCCGTCAGTTTGCCGACGTGAAGCGACGCGGGTCGCGTAACGGGCGGACCGTTGTCGTGGGGATAGGCCGGCTTGCCGAGATCAAAGACTGGCCGGCCTGGCTCGAGGCGATAAGGCTGTTGCGACGCACGGTCTCGACCGAGGTGCAGGCCGTCGTGGCTGGCGACGGCCCGATGCGTGGGCGCCTGGAACAGTTGTGTTGGCGACTGGGTCTGGCCGACACGGTCGAGTTTGCTGGATACCAGACGAACGTGGCTGAGGTGTTGGGTCGAGCAGATGTGATGATGCTCCTGTCGCGTCGGGAAGGCCTGCCCATGGTGCTGCTGGAGGCGATGGCAGCCGGTGTCCCGGTGGTGGCTACCTGCGTAGGCGGCGTGCCGGAGGTTGTGGCGGATGGTGTGACCGGGTTGCTGGTTGAGCCCGGTCGTCCCGATCAGGCTGCCACGGCCGTTGCCAGGCTTATCGGTGAGGGCCAACTGGCGCACTGTCTGGGCCAGGCCGGCCGCCGACATGTGACCAGCCGGTTCAGTCTCGACCGCGTGGCCGCACAGTACCTTCAGCTATACCGCCGTGTGATGCGGAAGAACCTCTGTCTGACCGAGCAGTCAGCCTCTCGCAGCCGCGATCGACTGGCCGCGGTTCAGGCGGGGCAGTGGGGTTAAGGCAAATGTGTGGAATTGCGGGCATCTGTGATGCGGACGGCTTGTCGCCACATGACCGGCGCATGGTGCCGGATATGGTGTCCGTGCTTCATCACCGGGGACCCGACGACAGCGGCCTGTATCACGACGACCACTGTGCTCTGGGCCACGCACGCCTGAGCATCATCGACCTGGCCGGCGGGCGTCAGCCCATGTGCAACGAGAACGGCGCGGTCTGGGTCGTCTTTAACGGCGAAATCTACAACTTTGCGGCGCTGCGCGATCGGCTTGTCGGGTTGGGCCATCGGTTTGAGACGCGAAGTGACACCGAGGTGCTCGTACATTTGTACGAACAGGAAGGGCCCGACATGCTCGCCCATCTGGAGGGCATGTTCGCGCTGGCGGTCTGGGACACGCATCGCCGACGGCTACTGCTGGCGCGAGATCGGCTGGGCATCAAGCCGCTCTATGTATGGTCGCAAGGTGGCCGTCTGGCGTTTGGCTCGGAACTGAAGGCCGTGCTCTGTGCCGGGGTGCCTCGACGGATTCGCCCCGAAGCGTTGCTGGACTACCTCTGTTACCTCTACGTGCCGTCGCCGAAGAGCATCTTCGACGGCATTGAGAAGATCGAGCCCGGCTGGGGTGCCCTCTGGCAGGAGGGGGTGCTGCGCCGCTTCCAATACTGGGATGTGCCGACGGAACACCCCACAGAGGGCGACCCCGGTGAGTTGACGGCTCAGCTTGGCGCGCTTGTGCGCGGTGCGGTGCAGCAACGCCTGGTGGCCGACGTGCCGCTTGGTGCGTTTCTCAGCGGAGGGCTCGACTCGAGCACTGTAGTGGCGAGCATGGCTGAGTTGGCCGATCGTCCGCCTGTGACGTGTTCGGTCGGCTTCGACGTGGCGGCGTTCAACGAGCTTGATGCAGCGCGGGTGGTGGCGAGCCGGTTTGGCGCCGACCATCATGAGCGCGTCGTCCGGCCCGACGCCGTGGCGGTGGCCCAGAAACTTGCGTGGCACTATGACGAGCCGTTTGCCGACCCCTCAGCCGTGCCGACGTACTATGTGTCGCAGGCGGCTCGTGAGCACGTAAAGGTTGCCCTGTCCGGTGACGGCGGCGACGAGAATTTCGGCGGCTACCGTCGTTACCGATTCGCCGCCGCCGAACAGCGAGTGCGGGCGCGCTTGCCCCAGTGGGCGCGGTGGGCGACGTTCGGATCGGCTGGGCTGGTCTACCCCAAAGCTGACTGGCTGCCGCAAGTTTTTCGCGCACAGAGTACGCTGCGGAATCTCGCCGTCGATCCCGAGCGGGCCTTCTTTCAGAGCGTTGTCCAGTTGGCGCCGGGTGCGGCTCGTCGACTGCTGTCGGATGATCTGCGATCTGCGCTGGCTGATTACGATCCGTTCAACGTCCTCAAGCACCACTTCGATCGCTGCCAGGCGACGCATGTGGCGGCGCGGTGCATGTACGTCGATCTGAAGACATATCTGCCTGACGACATTCTGTGCAAGGTGGACCGGGCGAGCATGGCCTGTTCGCTCGAGGTACGAGTTCCGCTGTTGGAACATCAGATCGTCGAGTTCGCCGCCGGGGTGCCGTGGTCGCTGAAGATGCGGCGGGGCAGCGGCAAGTGGCTGCTCAAGGAGTTGATGCGCCCGACGTTGGGGACAGAGGTGGTCGATCGGCCGAAGAAGGGCTTCTGCATGCCTGTGGGGCAGTGGCTT
>CBFCZG010000037.1:0-19323 GCA_965602375.1 uncultured Phycisphaerae bacterium
ACGTCGCCGAGCCCGCGAAGCGCCAGCCGAAACCGTCGAGGGCGATCATCTCGAAGACACTCCGTCACCAACGGCCAGCAAACGTCCCCGCCCCGTCGCCAGCGGGGCTCGTCACGGCAGAACTGGTGGTCATTGCTCGGCTCCCTCCGGTGCGGCGATCTGCGACGTGGGCGGATGCTGTAATGTGCGTTCCATGCTGCCGAAGAAAACCCCAAAGCCAATCAGCAGCGTCAATGCCCCTGCCATACCCACGCCGAGCCACGCCCGCCAGCCCGGCGGCCCTGAATGGGTAGGCCGCTGGGCGCCGGCCACCCCGGCTCGACGAAGCCCGTCCAGAAGCGACCATCCCAGTAGGCCCGCCAGCACGGCGCCGCTGACGAATGCGACCATCGCCAGAGCCGCCAGAGCCGTCCCGACGACCGGTTGAGACGGTAGCGAGAAGACGAGCTTGAAGACAATCAGATTGCTCGCCGCGCCGGCGCCACCGGCCAGGATGTATACAGCCAGTCGGTCGCGCCGGCCACATACCAGCCACACCGCATCGACCACAAGTCCAGCCAGCCCGCTCATCAGCAGAACAATCAACCCGTGGGGGTTGCCCGAAAGCAGTTCCACCGCCCCCTTGAGAAGCCCTGTGGCCGTCGCCGCCCCGCTATGGCGCACAAGGCCCGCGGCCAACACAAGCCACAAGACGTGTATACCCGCCAGGAACTGCAAGCCGCCCGGAATGCCGCCTAACACCGCCCGCAACGACTGACCGGCCAGGCCTAGTGCGGTGCCGGTTACGCCACCCAAGGCCGCCAATGCTGCCATCATGAGCAGCTCGTGAACGGAAAAGATGTGATTGCGCTGCTGCATCGTACGCTGTTGGTCTGGAGATTAGCTCCAGGTCGATCGGTGTGAAACCGGCCACGCGGAGGTTGGCACGACTGCGCGGCGCGACGCAGCGCAGGCAACACCCCGTGTCGACCTTGAGCAGCCAACGTTTCGGGCCACCCTTTCGTGCAACGGTCACATCGCCGACCTACGGTCTGGCAAAGATCAGTTGAAAGCCACCGAAGTCGTGCAGGTCGACATCGCCATCGTAGTCCATGTCCATCATTAAGCCATGTTCGATCGGCAGCAACAGCGGGGGCAGTGACCACGCGGGCGGCCAACAACCGCCAGCGTCCTGGCAGACCGGTCCGGTCATGCACTCGACGAATCTTGGCAGATCGCCAAGGTCCACCACTCCGTCGGCGTTGCCGTCGCCACAGACGGCCAGCCCTGCCGTGTCGAGCGTAATGAGCTGGTAGTAATCCCAACCGTCAACAACCCGTGTGTACTGCTCGAAAACGCCCGTTACGGCACAGAAGTGCCGGTCGACGTCGACGAATTCGTGGTACCCCCAAGGACCTACGTCCTGATTCATATAGTCGGCAGCCCAACACGCGTCACCCTCGCCGTCCTCGAGTCGATAGTTGTCGACTGCCTTGCCCAAGTCCATCTCGGTCACAGTCGCGTCGCGGACGATCAACCTCATCGACTCGTACGGCTCGGCGTCATGATTGGCCACAAACCACCCGTCTTCATTTGGGTCGTAGAGCGGAGCCGGAATCTCACTCACCGAAACGACAATCGCGGCGGGCACCGCATGGCCCTGGCTCACCACGCTGTATCCGGGGTTGTAGGCCGTCTGCCGGTGCAGAAACGTAGTCCCTACATACTCCTCCACCAGCATGTTGGCCAGCTCTATCCAGTCGCCGACCTGAGCGTCGTTGAACAAGTCGTACGGGTAGATCCAGTCCTTCACCTGGATACCGCCCCAGTCGTCCGGACGGTTCGGATCCTGTAGAATCAGCCGCGGCCGATTGCCCTGGAACTTGGCCACCACGATGCCGCCAACGCAATCGACTACTTGACCGTCGTAGTCGCTGCTGCCGTCGGCATTGGTCGTGTACTGGATCTGGTAGATGCTCAGCGGGTCGGCCGACACGGCAGCCGTAAGGCCAACCGCAAACGACAAAGTCCAGATGATTCCCAGGCGAGACAGTTGTGAATCCGCCGACATTCCGTGAGCCCTCTACGATTCGAACGCGCGGGCGGCGGCCCAGGAACCGATGACCCCGGGCCGCCACGCCCCGGTCTTTCCCCTCACCGCGGACCGACATTCTCGACGGCTACGCGGTCGCATCTCGCCCCTCCTACCTTCGGCGTCGGCTTACAGCCGCAAAGCAAACTAAGGACAGCAGCAAACTCGTCGGCTCGGGCACGACGATGTCAGCCGACGATCGGGTGAGCACCTGGTAGTAGTCCCACCCGCTGTCGACGTTCGTGTACTGCTCGACGATGCCGGTGATGCTCTCCAGCGCCGCCCCAGCATAGATGCTCGGATGATAGGGGCCACCTGCGTCGATGTTCATGTAATCGGCGGCCCAGGCGATATCGCTGTCCTGGAGCAACTCGTAATTGTCGCCGGCCTTGCCCAGGTCCATCTGACCTATGACCACACCCTCCAACATGACGAGCATGCTTTCGTACGGCTCGGTAGCGGGGTGATTGGGTGGTACCGCCAGGTCGGCCGCGGTCAGGACAACCGGCGCGGGTAGCGGATTGCCGCTACTCTCGATCGCAAACGAAACATCGGGTGCCAGCGATCGACGATATTGCAGGAAGGTGGTGCCGTAGAACTCGTCGACGTAGATATTGTCGAAGCTCACCCAGTCGCCGACGCTGACGTTGTTGGACAGTTCGCCGCTCTCGCCATCTTTGACGACAATCGAGCCCCACGTCGGGTGGGCCGGGTCGTACAGGTATACCCTGTCATTAAACCCGTGCCACACGTGCGTCACGATGCCGCCGGTCACGTTGTGAATCTGCCCGTCGTACGGCGATGCCCCGGCCGGATCGGTCGTGTACTGCACATCGTAAACGGACAGCTCGGCCGCAGCTGCCGCCAGCGGCATCACACACGCCCATCCAATCAACAGCAATCCAAACCCGTACCTTTTCATCAATTGTCTCCTCCTCGAACCATCAAGACCTCAGGAAGAATCCATCGAAGCAGCACATTCCCAACGCCCACGCGAGCTCGGGCTGCCGCGTTTGTCGCTTCTAGCCACCTGCCCCAGCGGGATAGGGATACCAGTCTCGATCGTCGCGCGGCGGCACCTCCTGGTCCCGATCCCACAGCGGGTCCCACACCGTCGCCCGCCAGGCGACATGACCGTCGCCGAATAGGATGTTCCCGCCCAATGGGCCCTGGCCATGCGCATGCCTCGCGGCAAACGCCTTCGGATAGCTACCACAATACTGGCCGGCGCCGCGGTAAATGATCTCGGCATCAAACCCTTTGGTGGGGTCGAGCAGCTGGTCGAACAACACAATCACGCGATGCGGCTCGGCGATCTTTCCAGTGTTCAAAAACGAGGGCATCGGGTAGTCGCTCGGCCCGGGGGGCGGCCATGCGTTCGAATCCAACTCCAGGCATGAGTTCATGGCATAGCTGAAGTACCCGTCGCGTTCGGGTCGGTAGCTATACGCCCGCGTGCCCACCGCCAGGCGGGCCGACGGACACTGAAACAGCGTTCTGTGGTCCGGGTGCTCGTACCGCGGGGAGTCGCGCCAAGGGTCGTGGCTGACGAACGGCGGCAACACGTCGACCCAGCCATGCCAGTCGGCCAGATCGGCTTCGCTGATGCGGGGGTCATCCAACGCTCTGGGGCCTCGGTCCAGCCCGTCGCAATGAGGCCACGTGTCGGCGTTCTCTGACGCATAGAGCCTGAACGCCACCCCCCACTGCCTCAGCCGCGCTGCACACGCCACCTGCTTGGCCTGGCCACGCGCGGCGCTGAGCGCAGGCACCAAGATCGCCACCAGAAGGCCGATGATAGCGACGACGACGAGCAACTCGATCAGCGTGAAGCCGCGGAAGCCGGCACGACACCAACGAAAGCGATGTGCTCCGCAAAGCATAACGAAGCCCAAAAAAAGAGACGCACGACTGACCGCCAACCGAGCAACACACCGAGAGAAGCCCCGGAGTGCTCCCTTCGCGGGGCCCCGGGAGACTATCACGACGATGGTGGACCTGCAAGAGGCTTTCCTGTACTTTCTCGGCGCTCGGCCGGGGTGGGCGCTTCATGAAAGTCTACATCGTCACGGCGGGTCGGGGCAGAGGTAAAACGAGCTTCGTGCGAGCGTACGCCGCGCGGATGGCCGATGGCGGGCGATCCGTGGGCGGTATTGCCTGCCCGGCAGTATTCCACAGCGACCAACGGATCGGTTACGATTTGATTGATTTGCGTGGCGCCACGCAACGGCCGCTGGCCCGGGTGGCTGGCGCGCCGGGCGCTGGCCCGGTCGTAGGAAGGTATCGGTTCGAAGAGGAAGCCGTCGCGGAGGGAAACGCGGCGATCATGTCGGCTGTGAGCGATGGCGTAGACGTGGTCGTTGTCGACGAAGTCGGCCCGCTGGAGTTTCGCGGGCAGGGGTGGGCGCCCGCGCTCGAGCGGGCTCTCGAGGCGGCCGGGAGAACTCAGCAGATGCTCGTCGTCACTCGCCCGTCGCTGGTCGATCAACTGTCGACTCGATTTCCGTCGCCGCTGTGGAGCGAGGCCCGGCGCGTGAGCCCGCCGTGGCCGGATTTACTGTCTGTATAGATGATTTGGCGCTTCTCGGAGACAGCCCGTGCCCAGAGTCCGACCCGGTCCACGCAGGCATCCGGATGGAAAGCCCCCGACCTTACGCGGGTGGGAGGGACGGTTGCGGCTGTGGGTGGATTTTAACGGACGTAGCGCTCTCGGCCCGGGCAAGGCCCGCCTGTTGGAGGCCATCGAGGCGTGCAAGTCTCTGTCGGAGGCGGCCAGGCAACTTCGGATGAGCTATCGGCTCGCGTGGAAGCACCTCCGGGTCATCGAGGAGCGGACAGGCATTACGGTCGTGCGTTCGCGGCGCGGTGGCCGTGCGGGCGGCCAGACAGAGTTGACCCCGCAGGGCAAGGCTTTGCTGGAGGCTTACCGCCTTTTTCGTCACGATGTTGAAAGGTACGTTCAGTTGGCTTGCCGTCGGCACTTCGGCCCACCTTCGGAGTCCCGTGTCGGACAAGGTCAGCGGTGAGATCATCCATCTTCTGCAAAAAAGGGCGTAGTCGGGCAGGGGCGCGCTGCGGGCAGTCGCTGGTTACAGACCGAGGCCCGCGCTGCCACGGCCGCACAGATGCGCGTAACCCCGTGGGAAGTAGAGGCTTAGCGGCAGAAGCCAGTTCGCTCCTGCCGGCAGCGGCCCATCCTGCGGTCGGCGCTGCCGAACGCAAAAACTGAGGTGTTTCTCTTGAAAACCGCGACAGATCTCTTATGGTGTCCGGAGTGGTTCGTCTGTTTTCCTTGTCCGGGCGCGGTACATCGAAGATTCTGGTTTCGTTCGAGACGGATGCGCTTCAGGCTGTATGCTATTTTGCGTGATGCTTTGCGTGTAGTCGCGGGTGAGTTGATACGGCGTTGAGCCTTCTAAAACCGGTGTCATGTGACGGCGCACTTCTTCTGTCGTTTACCGGATGGCGCGGACTGGACGGCTGTGAGTGGGCGACGCTTGAGCAGCACAGTGTCGGCCGCCTCAGAAGAGGGCAGGGGGCGCCGGGTCGATTGCTCGCATTGGCGTTCCTCCCAAGGCCACAGGGCATCAGGTCAATTCTTGGCGTTTGGTGGGGCATCTTTCTCGGGTCCGTGGCGTCTAACGGGTCTTACAGGGGTGCGTAATACGTAGAGGAGAAACGATCATGGAGATAAGCCGGCGAAGCTTTCTCGCAGCCACGGGTGGGACGGGTGGCGGTGCGCTGCTGGGGTTCCTGGGGCTGGACTTGCGCCCCAGTGTGGCCTACGCATCGCAGGCCGTGCCCCAGCGCGGGAAGATCTACACGACGATCTGCCCCTATTGTGGTGTGGGCTGCGGGCAGATTGTGGAGGTCCGGGACGGAACCGTCGTCAACATCGAGGGAGATCCCGACCACCCGATCAACGAGGGTTCGCTGTGCAGCAAGGGGGCCTCGCTCTACCAAGTCCACCACAACGACCGCCGTCTTCGGACCGTGGGGTACCGCAAGCCCGGGTCGGACCAGTGGGAGACGCTCTCATGGGACACGGCGATGAAGATGATCGCCGAACGGGTCAAGAAGACGCGGGACGAGACGTGGCAGGAGAAGGACGATCTCGGTCGCACGGTCAACCGCGCTGACGGGATCGCATGCCTGGGCGGTGCTGCACTCGATACCGAGGAGTGCTACTTGCTGGTCAAGGCCATGCGCACCATGGGACTCGTCTGGATCGAGCATCAGGCGCGAATCTGTCACAGCTCGACCGTGGCGAGCCTCGCGTCATCCTTCGGCCGGGGGGCGATGACCAACCACTGGATCGACATGATCAACTCTGATGTGTTGATGATCATGGGCAGTAACGCCGCCGAGACGCACCCGATTGCTGCCCGCTGGATCCAGAGGGCCAAGGCGCGCGGCGCGGTCGTGCTTTCCGCCGACCCCCGCTACACCCGTACAAGCTCGTTTGCCGACCACTACTGCAAGTTCCGTTCGGGGACGGATATCGCCTTCGTCGGCGGGTTCATCAACTACGCGCTGCAAAACGACCGGGTCAATCACGAGTACGTACGGCATTGCACGAACGCAACGTTCATCATCAACCCGGAATTCGACTTCGAGGCCGGGCTCTTCGCCGGTTACGACGAAAGCCAGCGCGCCTACGACAAATCGAAGTGGGCTTACGAACTCGACGAGAACGGCGTACCGAAGCGTGACCCGTCGATGCAGCACCCGCGTTGTGTGTTCCAGTTGCTCAAGAAGCACTTCTCCCGCTACGACGTGGATATGGTCTGTTCCATCACCGGCACGCCGCGGGAGGCCTACCAGAAGGCATGCGACGCCTACACGTCCACATGGTCGTCGGACCGAGTGGCGACGTGGCTCTACGCGATGGGGACGACGCAGCATACCCACGCGACTCAGAACATCCGTTCCTACGTTGTTTTGCAGTTGCTTCTGGGCAACGTGGGCGTGGCGGGCGGCGGCATCAACGCGTTGCGGGGCGAGTCCAATGTTCAGGGCTCGACCGACATGGCCTTGCTGTTCCACATTCTTCCGGGCTATCTGAAGACACCCCAGGCGGGCCACGAGACTCTGGCGGAGCACCTCGAGGCGTTCACGCCGAAGTCCAACGACGCGATGAGCGCCAATTGGTGGCAGCACTATCCCAAGTACATGGTGAGTCTGCTCAAGGCGTTCTGGGGAGACCACGCGACCAAGGACAACGATTTCGGCTATGGCTATCTGGGCAGAATCAGTGGCAACCTGTCGCACATCTCCATGTTCGAGGCGATGTACGCCGGCAAGATCAAGGGGCTGTTCTGCTTCGGTCAGAACCCCGCGGTCGGCGGACCCAACGCCAACAAGGAGCGGGAGGCGCTTGGCAACCTCGACTGGCTGGTCGTGACCGACCTGTGGGAGACCGATACGTCGGTCTTCTGGCGACGCCCCGGCGTCGATCCCTCGAAGATCAACACCGAGGTCTTTCTGCTTCCGGCGGCGGCATCGATGGAGAAGGAAGGCAACGTCGTCAACAGCGGTCGCTGGGCGCAGTGGCGGTACAAGGCGGCGGCTCCACCAGGCGAGAGCATGACGGACGCCTGGGTCCTTACGCGACTGGTCAAGGAACTCAAAGCACTCTACGCGCAGCAGGGCGGCAAACAACCCGACGCCATCGCGAATCTATATTGGGAGTACGGGCAGGACGCGGACGAACACGGTGAGCCCAATATGCACATGGTGGCCGCCGAGGTGAGCGGGTACTACATGTCCGGCCCGAACAAGGGCAAGCAGGTAGTCAACTTCACCAAGCTGGCCGACGACGGCAGCACCTGCTCGGGCAACTGGTTGTATTGCGGTGACTATGTCGACCGCGGCGACGGTAAGGGCAAGGAGCTCGGCGAGGGGCCGCACCTGACCGAGGTGACACACTACGGGAAGACCTTCAAGACCATCAACCGAATGGCAAAACGCTTCAAGGAAGATCCGGCGGAGGTGCCGGAAGGTCGGTGCGTGGGTCTGCATCCGGACTGGACGTGGTGTTGGCCGATCAACCGCCGCATTCTCTACAATCGGGCCTCGGTCGACCGTGACGGCCAGCCGTGGGATGCCCATCGCTGGGTGATCCGGTGGAACCCGAAACTGAAAGGTGGCAAAGGCGGATGGGAAGGGGATGTGCCCGACGGTGGCTGGCCTCCGCTGGCCAAAGCTGACGGTACACTCAATCCCAGTTCGAAGTACCCGTTCATCATGCGGCCTGAGGGTGTGGCCTGCCTCTTCGCCAGCGCCCTGGCGGATGGGCCTTTCCCCGAGCACTATGAGCCGCTTGAGAGTCCCCTGAAGAACCCCATGTCGCCGCAGCAGAACGATCCGGCCATCGTGATATGGGAGCCGGACATGGTCGGTGATCCGGCGGAGTTTCCCGTCGTGGCCACCACCTTCCGTGTTTGCGAGCACTGGCAGGCGGGGGCCATGACACGCAACACTCCCTGGTTGGTGGAACTGATGCCCGACGTATTTGTCGAGATGTCCGTCGATCTGGCCGCCCGCAACGGCGTCAAGACGGGGGATTGGGTCCGCGTGACCAACAAGCGCGGCACCATGAAGGCCCGCGCGCTGGTGACGAATCGCTTCGAGCCGTTCTTTATCGGCGGCAAGCTTGTGGATCAGATTGGCATTCCCTGGCATTGGGGCTACAACGGTCTGGCGACCGGCGACAGCGCCAACGTGCTGACGCCACACGTCGGAGATGCCAACACGATGATTCCGGAATACAAGGCGTTCCTCTGCCGGGTTGAGAAAGAGGAGGTGGCGTAATGGCCGTCAACGCATTGCTGATCGACACGGTGCGATGCACCGGTTGCCGGGGCTGCCAGGTAGCATGCAAACAGTGGAACAAGAGGGCTGCGGAGAAGACCGAGTTTTTTGGCGGGCCCGGCTACCAGAACCCCGCGGATCTCAGCAAGGACACCTGGTGCCTGGTGACCTACAACGAGGTCCAAATCGGCGACCGGTTTGAGTGGGTCTTTGGGAAAAAGCAGTGCATGCACTGTCTGATACCGGGCTGCGCCTCGGCCTGTCCGGTCGGGGCACTGGAGAAGCTCGACAGCGGGCCGGTAGTCTATCACAAGGAAAAGTGCATCGGGTGCCGGTACTGCATGCTTGCCTGCCCGTTTGTGGTTCCCCGCTTCGAGTACGAATCGTGGAATCCCTACATCACCAAGTGCACCATGTGCTACGACCGCTTGCAGATGGGCGAGATTCCGGCCTGCGCCAAGGTCTGTCCCACCGGCTCGGTGACTTTCGGGGAGCGAGACGCGCTGATTCGTGAGGCCAAGGAAAGGATCGCCAGCAATCCAAGCGAGTATCACCACCACATCTACGGGCTGGAGGAGGCAGGCGGGACCTGCGTGCTGCATATCTCGAACGTGCCGTTCGAGAAGCTCGGGTACATCACCGATGTCCCCAAACGTCCGTTGGTTGCGCGAACCGAGTTGGCGATGAAGTCGATTCCCATGGTCATGGTCGGGCTGGCGGTGGTGCTTGGTGCCAGTTACAGGCTTCGAACCCGAGCTCAATTACGTGGCGAAGACGCCGAGAGACCCTCACCGACGACATAGGAGTCGATCATGGTAGCAGAGAGAAAGGGTGCGTTTGGTATTGGCGGCGCCATCCTCTTCGTATTGGCCGGCCTAGGGATCTGCCTGGCTTTGTATCGCTTTGCCACCGGCCTCGGCGCGGTGACCAACCTGAATCAGGGTTATCCTTGGGGCCTATGGATCGGCTTTGACATCCTGGCCGGCATCGCCTTGGCGGCGGGTGGTTTTGTCGTTGGCGGGCTGATGCACATGTTCGGCGGGGAGAAGTACGAGCCCCTCGTCCGTCCGACGATCCTAACGGCTTTTCTGGGATATCTGTTGTTCATCGTGGCCCTGCTGGTAGACCTGGGCCGCCCTTGGACCATCTGGCACATGATCATCATGTGGCATCACGAGTCACCCATGTTCGAGGTAGGCTGGTGCGTGATGCTCTACACGACGATCCTGTTGGTGGAATTTCTCCCGGTCGTGTTCGAGCGGTTCCATATGACCGGCCTATACAAGGTGTGGAAGTATTCCGCCCCGTGGGTCGCCATTGCGTTGCTGACCCTGTTCGCCATTGCCCTCACGCAGTCCGTTCCCTGGGTCATTGGAATCGCCGTCGTGCTCATCCTGTTCCAGTTGTCGGTTGAGGTCGGCGCCACATATCGACATCCCAAAATGCCGACGATGCTGCTGATGGCAGGCATCATCTTCTCCACGCTGCATCAGAGCTCGCTGGGCACCCTCTTTCTGATGGTGCCGCATAAGCTCCATGTCATCTGGTACTCGCCGTTGTTACCCGTGTTTTTCTTCGTGTCGGCCGTGGCCACCGGATTGGCCATGGCGATCTTCGAATCGATTCTGAGTGCCAGGTTCTTCGGGCGAAAGGTCGAAACCGACCTTCTGCGCAGCGTCGGACGGTTCCTGTCCTGGGCGATCATCTGTTACCTGGGACTGCGCGGCGTGGACCTGATTGTGCGGGGCGTCGGTTCCGAGCTGCTGGTCAGGACGCCGCAGTGTGCGGCGTTTTGGATCGAGATCGTCGTCGGCTCGTTGATCCCGTTGGCGATTCTGCTCACGCCGGAATTGGTCAAATCGGCTACATGGCTGTTCTCGGCCAGTCTCATGGTCATCGTCGGCCTGATCGTCAATCGACTAAATGTCGCGTGGGTCGGGATTACGTCCAGATACGAAGTCGCCTACTACCCTCACTGGATGGAGATCGCCATCACAGTAGGGATCGTTTCGGCCGGTGTCTTGGTTTTCGTATTCGTGTGCCGGCACTTCCCGATATTCTCGGATGAGCGCTCACCCACGGGTGCCCGCTAGAAAGTGCCGAGGCTGATGCCGCCAACGGCGAATGGGAGTGATTCCATGGACAATCAATATCGTTTCATCCTGGTCTTCCTGGTACTGCTCAACGTCCTGCTGGTTGGCGTGCTGTGTAGCCTGGTCATGGACACACGGGCGGATGTCAACGAACTGACGGCTGTGCTCGCCACCAAGCAGGATCTGGTCAACGTGGCTGCACCCAAGATGACGTTCTTCCACGAGGCCAAGTGCACAAGTTGCCATACGGAACGGCGTTTCGCCGGTCCCCACAACGTGCGAGGCGAGATCGAGCAGGCTCTGGCCGAAATGCGTGAGATGCCGGATACCGATTTCACCGATGAGGATATGGCCAAGATTCACAGTTCGCTGACCATGCTGCGCTGTGTTGAGTGCCACGGGGCCGAGACGCTACGACTGCTGGCGATCAAGTCGCCGCAGGAGCGAATGGAGATCATCCGCAAGATGATAGCCAAGCCGGGATCCAGGATCAGCCCGGACGAGGCGTCGGACATCCAACGCTCCTATGAGATGATGATGGGGTTCTAGCTGGTTACGCGCAACGCGCGCTCGGGCGATCGAGAGCTACGCCGACATGCTGTTTGGAACCCTATGACAACGGAGGCAGTTCTGTGTGCGCGCATGACGAGGGTGCGTTGACTCGCGAACCGGCTCGGACTCTTGCGCAACTGGAGGCGCTGATCGGCCGTGATGGCGTCTCGACGGAGTACGTTCGCTTTCGCATCGATCTGCTGAGGGGGCAATGGGCGGTGCGCAGGGCTTTCGCGCAAGGGCTGTCAGCAGATGCCAGGCAGGATCGGGCGCAAGCTACGGATGATACCCATGCAGAACAAGCCCCCGTTTTCGACGAGGAGGCGCTGGCGCTCGACGCGAAGACACTGGCCTCCCTGTTCGAATTGCTTTGTCCAGCGATCAGGAAAGACGATCGACAGTCCGCGGACGTCCAGGCTCTGCTTGGCGCCGTGGAGGGAAATCCCGCACTGCTCGGCGACCTTGTGCGGCACAGCGCGTTCGCCCCGGATGGAGAGCACCTTGCCCTGCTCTCCGAACGACTGGGGTCCTCGATAGACGCCGTATTGTTCTTCGGACGCGCACTGGCATCGCCTCTTCTGACCGAACTGGCGAGTCATGCCGGTCAACGCACGGACGCGGGTGCGAATTCGAGCGGACCACCAGGGTGCTGCGGGCGGTGCGGGTCGCCGCCGGGCATGGCGAGGCTCAGGCGCGACGACGGGAAACGAATCCTTCACTGTTCGTTGTGCGACGGCACGTGGGACTTCAGCCGATTGGAGTGCCCCTTCTGCAACAATCGTGAGCACGGCACACTGAGCTATCTTCGGGCCAACGAGACCGATCCCTGGTGGATCGAGACCTGCGAGAAGTGCAAAAGGTATATCAAGGTGGTCGATGAGCGACGTCTTGCCGTCGACGAGGAAACGATCATACTGGTGGCCGACGTCGCGACCCTGCATCTGGATCTATTGGCGGAGAGGGAAGGCTACAAGCGCAGAACACCTTACACCGCGACGAGCTAGCGCCCGCACATGCGGCTCCTTCGCACGTAGGCCACGTCGAGCGTCACGGGAGCGCGAGGAAGCATAGCAGGCCCGTAAGGTGAGATCCGGCCCAGCCACTTGAGCTACGCCCACTGGTCAACCGACTCGCTAGGACCCACCAGACAAGGAGAGAACGATGGCAGCTTCACTTGCTGTTCCGGAAAGCATGGCCACCTCGGTCGGCGAGTTCCTGGCAGCCGAATCGATACCCCTGGACGTCGTAACGGGTGGCGGGAGCGAGGTACGAGTTGAGGCCGCAACGACTCGGCAACAGTGCAAGGCGGACGTGCTGTACACGGGAGGATGGATCGCCTGTAGTCAGGCGCTTAAGATGGCAGAGGTGTTGGATATCGGCCCCGGCAACATGGGAAAACTGCTTAACCGGCTGGATATCCGCGTGCGTCAGTGCCAACTGGGATGCTTCCGATGACGTGTACGTGGGTCATCTGCGGCGCGGGTAGCGGCGTCGGCAAGACACATCTCGCGCAGGAACTGTGCAACGTCCTACCCGATGCCATATACGCCAAGAGCGGCTGTGGTCAGAAAGATCCGGCCAAGCCGCAGAATTTCTTCGCGACGGAGGAAGAACTCACGTCCTTCATCCAGTCGCGCCTTGGCCGGCACCGACACATCGTTGTGGAATCGAACGCGCTGGCTCGCAGGGCGCTGGGCGACATTATCATCTTTGTCGGCGGCACGGCGGGGCGGACCGACTTCCGCGCCGATACACCCGCGCTGCAATCGAAGGCGCATCTCAGCATCATTCCAGGCGGCTCGACAGCGGAGTGGGAACCGGTGCTGCGCGAAAAGTTGTCGAGCAGTGAGCTGCGCCAGGCGGTGCGCAAAGTGCTCGAGGAACACGCGCTCTTCCTCAACTCGCTTGCCAACGCACGGCCCGACGCCATTCCCAATCGCACGGGCGCGTCTCAAGACGGCGTGCACGAATCGGCCAAAACAGACGGCCTGCGTGAGGTGGACCCGATCCGCATTGCGATCGACAGCGGTCGCGCAGTCCAAGATCATTGTGCCGTGGTCGTGGAAGAGCTGGTGACGCTCATAATCGACCAGGTCGGCAGCTTCGCGATCATGTGCACGCCATGTAATGTGAAAGCTCTGGCCGTCGGCTTTGCCTTCTCGGAGGGTATGATCGAGTCTATGGCCGACGTTGCCGGCTACGGCTATCGACCCGCCGGCCGAGTGGTGGCTATGCGCATTGATGATCCGCAGCGGGTCGTTACGCAGCGAAACCTGATCGTCACCAGTTCGTGCGGGCTATGTGGAAGCCGCAGCATCGAGAGCCTTCTGTCTGGGCGCAGCACCTGCGGCGACTCACTCCGCGTGCCCTGCTCGTTGCTGCCCGTTGTCGTCAACGAGATGCGCTCACGCCAACTGCTCTTCGAACGGACGGGCGGAACGCACGCCGCAGGCATCTTCGACAGCCACGGCCGGCTGGTGGCGTTCGGCGAGGACATCGGGCGGCACAACGCGTTGGACAAAGCCATCGGTGAGTGTGTGATAGGCGACAGGCCGCTTGCCGGCTGCGGTGTCGTGCTGTCGGGTCGTGTAAGTCTGGAACTGGTGGCGAAGGCGGCGCGGGCCGGCCTCGAGGTCATTCTCGCCGTTTCCGCACCTTCCTCGCTCGCTATCCAGGTGGCTGATCGATGGAACATTACGCTTTGCGGTTTTGTGCGCGGTCAACGTGCGACGGTGTACACCCATCCCAGGAGGATTGGAGACGTCGCCGGCGAGACCTGATACCCTCGGGCGTCGTGTTACGAAGCACAGGACCACAGCGGCCGGCCACGCCGTTTGCAGGCGACAATCGCAACGACGTCGTGGATAGCGAGGGCCTCGCGTGGAGGCTCGAAGGCGGGATCTATCGACACGGGGCGAACTGCGAGGGGACAACACCCAATGAGATATGCCGGCGACGACCTTTGGCCGCATACCGGCGCGATACTCTGCGGCGGGGCAGGCCGGCGCATGGGCCGGCCCAAGGCCGGGCTGGTCCTTCCCGATGGGGACGCGATGATCGAACGCGTCTTCGCTGCGATGTCCGCTGTCTGCCGAGAGGTCATCCTCGTGGGAGGGGCGACAGGCCTACCACCGTCGATGCGAGGCGTGCGCCGTGTCGAAGACCGCCTGCCGCAGCTTGGGCCCATAGGAGGTATCGAGGCGCTGCTCGCATCCGGCTTTGACAGCGAGTATCTGATATCCCCATGCGATGTCTTTCTGATCGTGCCGGACGTTTTCCGACTTCTCGTCCAGCCTTCCGTCCGCCCGCCTGCTGTTTTGTACAGGCAGGACACGGATCGGGTCGAGCCCTTGATCGGACGCTACGACGCGAGCACGCACTCCGAGGTGGCGCGCATGGTCGCCGAGGGCCGGCTCGCCATGCACGAACTGGCCCACCGTACCGACGCTTCTCGCATTCCTGTGCCGGACGCCCTGACGTACGCCCTGCGGAACGCCAACACGCCAGCCGACCTGTAGCGTGCCCCTGTTTGCTGGACAACACTCTGTCTTGGCACGCCGGATTGCGTTGCAACGCAGCCTGAGGCTCGGCTCGACTGCGATAGTCCAAAGCCTGGTGCGGACGCTCGGTGTTGTACCAGCGGATCCGCCGCCCGATCACCGATCGGGCTTGGTCGATGCTCTCGAACGGATGTAGTCACACCGCATTTGACACCGGAACGGTAGATAGCCGAACTCTCGTCCGTAGGCACAGGCACACTCATGAAGCCGTCCGCTGACACCTTCACCAGCATCACGCTTTCGATCAACGTTACTGCAGACTCAACCCATGGTGATCCCTGTTCGGTCTGGCCTGCCCGAACCCAGCCCATGGCACGTCCGCACCGTCAACACCCAAGCAGGTGTGATGCGCGCCTACCGAGGCCGTTCTCGGTTGAATCGGGCGATTCGACTGAATAGGATCAGCGTTGAGACCAGACCAATGGGAAGCCTCCGACGGAACAACGTGATGGCGTGCGGCCCCGTCAGTTCGTTTGCCTCGTCGACCGGCAATCGTTGGGCGATTGCGCGCCCGCCACCGGCGAGGATCCTGTGTGCAACGACCGGACGGCATCGTGAGGGATGCGGAGCAGGCTGATGGTCATCCGTACGTATCGGCCCGAAGATCGCGAGGTGCTGAAGGACATTACGACCCGGTCGTTTCAATCGGTGACTATCGAGCACGACATCGAGGCCCGGTTCGGACTGACCAACGGTAAGGACTGGGCCTATCGCAAGCGGAAACACATTGATGAGGATTGCAGCGCGAATCCGGACGGTGTTTTCGTCGCCGAGATCGACGGGAGAGTGGTCGGTTACATCACGACGCTGATCGAACACGACACGCTGATCGGTCGCATTCCCAACGTGGCTGTCGACACGGGCTTCCACGGCCGCGGCATCGGGCGGAAACTGATCGAGGCGGCCCTGGCGTATTTTCGACAACAGGGCATGGCCTACGCCAAGATCGAGACGCTGGAGCAGAACCAGGTGGGCCGGCACCTGTATCCGTCGCTAGGATTCAAGGAAGTGTCACGGCAGATTCACTACTTCATGGAGCTGTAACGCGACTGCACAGGTCGCCTGACAGGGCAGATGGCAGTGCCGGACGAAGCAACCCGCGAAGGACGGATCGAGAGTGTCGAGCAGCTCGACGACCTGCTCAGCGCCCCGACCCCGGCCGTGATCGAAACCATGGGCCGCCTTAGGGGCGACATCATCGTGTTGGGCGTGGGAGGGAAGATGGGTCCGAGTCTGGCGCGGATGGCCAGGCGGGCCAGTGACGCGGCGGGAGTGGCGCGGAAGGTGATCGGCGTGTCGCGCGTCGCCTCCAGCGATCTGGAGACGTTGCTGCGTTCATGGGGCGTCGAGACGGTCCGTTGCGATCTGCTCGATTCAGACCGACTCGAGGGTCTGCCCGACGCGGCCAACGTGATCTACATGGTCGGCATGAAGTTCGGCGCGACGGGGGCCGAGCCGATGACCTGGGCGGTCAACACGTTCGTGCCCGGCCTGGCGGCCCGCAGGTATCGCGGCAGCCGCCTTGTTGCCCTGTCGACCGGGAACGTGTACGGCATGACGCCCGTGGCCGGTGGGGGTTCGAGCGAGGGCGACCCGCTGAAGCCCGTTGGCGACTACGCGATGAGCTGCCTCGGTCGCGAGCGGATCATCGATCATTTCAGTCGGTCGCTGAACACTCCGGTTGCGCTGATCCGCTTGAACTACGCCACCGAGATGCGTTACGGGGTGCTGGTCGACCTGGCGCAGCGCGTGGCTGCGGGCGAGACGATCGATCTGTCGGTCGGTCACTTCAACGCGATCTGGCAGGGCGACGCCAACGCCATGGCCCTGCAGGCGTTCGATCACGCGGCTAGCCCGCCGTTCGTTGTGAACATCTCAGGCGAGTTGCTGAGCGTGCGCGATATCTGTATACAACTCGGACGGCTTATGGACAAGCAAGTCACGTTCGCCAGCACCGAGTCGGATCACGCACTGCTCAGTGACGGGACACTGGGGCATCGGCTGTTCGGCCCGCCTCGCGTGACCGCTGAGCAGATGATCGGCTGGACAGCGGACTGGATCACGCGAGGCCAGCCGACATTGGGCAAGCCGACGCGGTTCGAAGTCCGAGACGGAAAGTTCTAGTATCGTTCGATCATTGAGCTAATCGTCAGTACACATGACTGCACCGATGGACCCGAGCGTACGCACCATCCTGCAACGAGGCGTGGCTATTCCCGCCAGCCCTCTGGCACTGAACGAGCATCGCCGCTTCGACGAGCGCCGGCAGCGGGCGCTGTGTCGCTACTACGCAGCCGCCGGCGTGGGCGGTTTGGCGATGGGGGTGCACACCACGCAGTTCGAGATCCGTGATCCAAAGGTGGGTCTGTTCGAGCCGGTGCTGAGCGTGGCGGCCGAGGAGATGACGCGGGCCGACGCCATTGCCGACGAGCCGTTGGTCCGTATCGCTGGAGTCTGTGGGCCAACGCGGCAGGCTCTGACGGAGGCCGAACTGATACGTCGACTGGGCTACCATGCGGGCCTGCTGAGCCTGGCCGCTATGAAAGACGCCTGCGAAGACGCTTTGATCGCTCACTGCCGGAGGGTGGCAGAGATCGTGCCCGTGGTGGGGTTCTATTTGCAGCCGGCCGTCGGGGGACGGGTGTTGTCGCACGCCTTCTGGCGGCGGTTCGTCGAGATTGACAACGTCGTAGCCATCAAGATCGCGCCGTTCAATCGCTACCAGACCATCGACGTGATGCGAGCGGTGGCTGAGGCCGGCAGGGCTGACGTAGCCTTGTACACGGGAAACGACGACAACATCGTGCTCGATCTGATCACCCCGTATCGCTTCGATGTCGGCGGTAAACCGGTCGAACGTCGCATGGTCGGTGGTCTGTTGGGCCACTGGTCGGTGTGGACGCGCAAGGCTGTCGAGTTGTTGCAGACCTGCCACGAGGCAGGTCGTGCCGACGAGGCTTCGCCCGAGCTGCTCAAGCTCAACATCGAGGTGACCGACGCCAACGCAGCCGTCTTCGACGTGGCCAACGGATTTGCCGGCTGCATCGCCGGCGTGCACGAGGTGCTTCGTCGTCAGGGATTGCTGGAGGGAATCTGGTGTCTCGATCCCCGCGAAACGCTGAGCCCCGGCCAAGCCGATCAGATCGACCGGGTCTGTCAGGCCTACCCACATCTGACGGACGACGATTTCGTGGCCCAGCATCTGGCCAAGTGGCTCTCTGACTGAACGCCGTCATGACCTCCCCCGCGTAAACGGGTCCAAGAGAAATATTGGGACAGCAACCTTCCTGGACCGAGGGCGTAACTAGCCGCGATACGGTGGCGCCCAACCGGGCAGGCTGGCAGGCGTGCCTCCTCCCTTTTTTGCTCTCACGACGTACTGGCGAGCCGCTAAGTCGCGCGCCGAGGGGCGCTATCGAAGGGGCCAGAAGGTGAGTGGATTAGGACTTGCATAACGGTCTGGCTATTAATGACTTGCGTTCCTGAGAAGCAAGAGAAGTGGTGAAGGCACGCCGCTTTTAGAACTCCGCAACATCTGCGGCGAGCGTCTTGAGTCTTTTAGGATACGCCAGTTGCCCTTTTTAGGGCCCCCGCACGAAATGCTCCCATCGTTGAACTCGGGGCGGGTGGACGATTCTAGAACTGCTGCGTGTGGGTATCCGAATCTTCTCCTCTCCCTTGTTCATATGTAACTCGTGTACCGCTAGAGCTTTGGAACAACGCTCCAGCGTTGGCCGGGCAGCTGCGTGGAGGTTCCTCGGCACTCGCACGGCAGGGCCGTCGCCAACCTTCACTTCGGGCCAGCGGGAGCAAACTTCAGCACCACCGCCTCGTTGCCGCCGCCGCGGGCGCGCGGCTGGAAAGCGTTCAGGACCGGCCACTCCGCCGAACTCGTTTCGCCGACGATCGCAAAGCCCCCGTCGGGACACATAGCGATGGCGCGGAAGTTGTCCTCCCCGCGTCCGCCGAGGTAGGACGACAGCACCGCCCGCCCGAAGTCGGGCGACAGCACAAAGGGCGTCCCGTCCCGCGCACCGGCGGAGCGCGCCTGCATCGCGTTCGCGTCTACCGGGAAGTCGGTCGAGCACGTGAAACCGCTCAGATAGACCTGCCCGTGGTCGTCCACGGCGATGCCCTCTCCTCCATCGCGGGCGTTGCCACCCAGGTAGGTAGAGGCCAGTAGGCGCTTGCCGTCCGGGGAAAGCTTGGCGATGAACCGATTTCCGGTCTGCTC
>CBFCZG010000038.1:0-19290 GCA_965602375.1 uncultured Phycisphaerae bacterium
TGGCCTCGTCGTTAGGTCTTCGCCCGCCGGGCGGTCTGGTCGTTGTCGTTTCCCTGGTGATGAAGCAGGTCCAGGCGGTAGGCCGACTCCAGGTTGAGCCAGAACTCCGCGCTCGTGCCGAATGCTCGGGGCAGCTCGACGGCGGTCGCGGGAACGATGGCCTTCTTGCCGCTGACGATCTCGTTGATGGCTTGGATGGGACGCCCGAGAATCTCAGCCAGATCGGACTGGGTCCATCCGCGCGCCTCCAGTTCGTCCTTGAGGATCTCGCCTGGTGGGATCGGCCGAAATGGTCTCAGCTTCTCGGTCATGGCCTTGATCTCCGTCCCGCAATGGCGAAGCTCGCCCCGCCAGATTCCATTCCCGCCCCAGAGGCGACCGGGGAAGTCTAACCTGGAGGCCGCGCTACCACAATCGTGCGACTCCGGATTCCGTTTGGCTGTGCGAGCGATCCCGACAGGATCGCGGCCGGCTGCACAGATGATTTAGCGCGTGGCGGGCGTGGCCGAAAACAGCCTCAGCTTGCCCTGCCCCCAGGCCGACGGATCTTGCGCAGAGTGACGGTGTCGAACAGTAAGCCGGCTTTGCGGCTGGAGTATTCGGACGTGGGCGGGGCGGGTGAGGTTGCGCACGCTCGCGAATTGACGGCAGGGCAGGGCGGGTTTATCGGGCCGGGCCGGTCGAAGCCGATCAAATCGCCACCGCGGTTAGCCTGCGCGAGACTTGAATGTGATACTACTTCTGTGCGGGTCACGACGCTGAGGTAGTTGAGGTAATGGCTGTGCGAGGGGATCAGAAGCATAGGCCCGCATCCCAGGTCCGCCTGTTTGTCGGTATCGGTCTGCTGGCGGCGCTGGCCGTCGAGCTGGGCGACGCAACCGACGCGCGGAGCGGGGCGTCGGGGTCGCGGGGGTTTTCGTCACCGGCGGTGGCGCTGGCACGGGATACGCGTGACGTCGGCCAACTGCCCGCGCGGACCGACCCGACGCGGCTGTTGGAGACGGCGCTGGCGCGATGCCGGCTGTCGGTGGCCGACTACGTCGGCACGTTGATCAAGCAGGAGCGGATAGCGGGCGAGCTCGGGCCTCGTCAGCGAATCCTCGTGAAGTTCAGGCGCGAGCCGTTCAGCGTATTGCTGCACTGGGTCGAGAACCCCAAGGACGCCCGGCGGGTCCTCTACGTCCAAGGCGAGCGGGTGGACAAACAGGGCCGAGAGATGGCGTTGGTCCAGCCGGAAGGGCCTATCGCCCGCCTTCTGTTCCCGGTGCTGACCATACCGATTCACGGAGCCGGGGCGCACACGATGTCGCGCCTGACGATCGATCAGTTCGGGTTCGAGAACGGACTGGCGCTGATCCTGAAGTATGCTCGACTGGCCAGCGACAAGGGCTCGCCGACCCTGCGCTACACCGGCGTCGGCACGGTCGGCGAGCGAGCCACGCACGTCGTAGAGCGTCGCCTTCCCTATGAAGATGCGAAAACGACCTATCCGGACCGCACGCTGATCGTTCATCTCGATCGTGAGCGGCTGGTCCCCCTTGCGATTCACTGCTACGCCGACGACACCAAACAGGAGCTTCTGGCCAGCTACGTTTTCAGCGACGTCCAGCTCAATGTCGGCCTGACCGATGAAGATTTCCTTCCCAAAGGCAACGGCTTTTAGGCCGGCCACAGCTAATCGACAGAAGCAGCAGTGCGTTGCTTGCAGGTCTGCCCGTGTGCGGGCCACATTGGCTTGGCGACAAGCCCGCAGGAGCCGACATAGACAGGACTGTGTCGTCCGGCACGTCAGCGGCGGGGCTGCAACCTACGAGATTCGAACCTATCTGCCGTCGACGAGTCGCCTGACATCATCGATGAAAGACCGACGCGTGAGCCACGCCTTGCCGTCGCCTCAGCGAGCGATGCCGGCGGCAAGCGGTCCTATGCCGTCGGCATGGCTGACCCGTCGCAGACCGATCTTGACGGTCTCCGGGCCGCCGTCGATGTACATGAGCACCAGCTCATAGGGCTCTCCCGATCGCCCGAGCACGGTCACGACGCTGCCGGTCCGCAGATTCGTGAGCTTGGCGACCCGTCTGTTGCCCAGGTGTAGCTCCATATCAGCGTCGAGCGGGAACAGATCGGTGTCTTTGACCGTGACGAAGATGCCATCGGTGAGTAATGCTCTCTTGGCGTAGCGGGGGTCGTCTCGGCTGACACAAACGACCAGTGCCATTTCGGCCTCGGATACGCCTTGCCCGCGGCGCACGGTCGGTCGTTGCCGGTATGGGTTGACTCGCCGCGCGACGCGGGCCGGACGTCGTGGCTTGTCTGGCCGCTTGGCCAAGGTTTTCGCCTGCGGTGCCGGGGTTGTCGGCCGTCGTGTGGCGACGGTCTGCTTACGTGGCCCTTTCGGGGTGGAAACCGATGCGATAGCAGACGAAGCCGGGCGTTGTGGCTCGGGCGGTCGCGCCTCGGACGTCTTGCCTTCGGCCGGCTTGGCGGGGGCAGGTTTCGGCGCCGACGCTACCTTGGTCGTTTGCTCGACGGGTACCGGCCGCGGCGTTTCGTCGGCAGCTTTGGCCACGGTTCTGGCCGTCGGTGCGGCTGCTGTAAGGGGCGGCGCGGCGGCCACCGTCGGCTTGCTTGGCACTTGCGGCGTGGGCGCGGCGGCAATCCCAGACGCAACTGGGCTTTGTGGCTGAGGCGGTCGCGCCTCGGATGACTTGCTTGCGGCCGACTTGGTGGGGGCGGGCGGAACCAAGGCTACCTTTGTCGGCGGCTTGACAAGCGCCGTTGTAGCCACCGCATCGGGCTGAATGGGCAAGGTGATCTGGTCGGAGTGTTGGCCGGCGAGCCGGCGCAACGCGTCGATGCTGGCCTTCTCGTCCGGCTTGATCATCAACACCTGCTGATGACACACAGCAGCGCGCCGCCAATCGTTAGTGGTCGCCGCGGCGAGTGCCTGCTCTCGCCAGTACTTCAGTGCACCAGGGGCATTGCGCAGCAATCCCGCCGCCGCCGCTTGGTCTTGGGGGTCTTGCGTCAGCGCCTCGCGGCACAGTTGATGGGCCTTGTAGTGTTCGCCCCGCTGCTCGTACATGCGAACATAGTCGGTGTTGCAGCCCGACCACGACAGTAGGGCGAAGCCGGCCGCCCACAACAAGCTGTGTTTTCGGTTTGGTAGCATCAACGTACTCCTGCGTGTGCCGACACCAGGGCTTGGTCCAATGGGTGGGGTGAATCGTCGATAATTCGTGGGGCGACGACCACTCGAATGAAGTCGCTGCTCGTGGCCGACACGTGGCCGCCATCCCATCCATAGGCCAGGTAGCCCGGCCGCCAGGGCAGCGGGACCACTTTGCGGTACAGGTCCTTTGTGTGCATGCTCGGGTGGTCTGGCAGAACGAAGCCAACACGCCCTGCCGGCCTTCCGCCTTCCATCCCCGCGCTGCATGCCGTCGAGAGAATGCCGTCCTGCTTGCTGACCGTGAAGTACAGTCTGCCCTTGACGTGCTTCAGGGCCTCGCTCAGGTCGTGACGGCTGCTGATCGAGGGGCTCAGCAACACGACGTGGTCGACCGCCACAGTGGGTGGCAGCTTCTCCAACCCGCAGACGACCACTCGACTGCCGGCCGACAGACCCATCACCACGATCTTGCCGTTGGGGTTGGCGCGCCGTAGCCGGGTGATTCGCTCAGCCAGCGCGCCTGTTCGCGGGTGACTCGGGCCGACTACCAGATGATCGTGCAGAGGCCCCAGTCCGCTGGCCCAGCCGAACCGCTCGACCGATCCCTTAAAGCCTGCTTTCCGGAGGCCCGCGCGCACGGGGCCGTCACCGGTGTACCAACCTGCCCCGTCGAGAAAGATCACCCTGGGTGTGGATAGGTCTGAGGCGCAGCCGACCAGCAACGCGATCAGCACTACACCCAATAACGGGAACCAGGCGGTTGCGACCGCGCTTGTGATGCTAGGCAAGCAGCAAACCGTCCACATGATCCTGCCGTTGCTCGGTCCCTGACCATCGGCCTGCTGACACCGACATTCAGTGATCTGCACGCGGCAGTGCAGGCGGGACGGCGCGATCTCGTGATGCGAGCTGGGCATGATGCTAGCCTCCAGGTTGCTTGTCGGCATTGAGGGCAGTGAGTCTGCCGAGGGCGTCGGTCGCGGAGTAGGCGGGCTCCGCTCCGGCGGGCTGTGGGTTGGCGCCGAAGGGGGCCGCGGCTCCAGCCACTGCGGGCCGGACCGAGGCCAGAGCGACCGGCTGCGTGCGAACGCGAGCGAGGCTGCGCTGGGCCAGCGCCTTGTCCAGCGGTTGGAACCGGCAGACCCTCGCGAAGAAGCTGGCAGCCGTCTCCGGCGTCCGTTCGTGGCCCAGCCCTTCCACGCTGTAGGCCTCAACCTGCCGAAACCCGTGTTCGCGATACCAGACGATGGCGGCTCTGGACTCGTTGCGGCATATGATCAGATCGTTCTGGCCGAAGAAGATGGCAATCGGGGTGTCGGGGTACCGGGGGTACTGGCGGATCTGCTGCGGGTCGAGGATGCTGGCCGAAAAATTGGACTGTCGCACGGCCAGACATGCGAACCGCTCGGGGTGGCGATTGAGCACGTAGTGGGCGAGATATCCGCCCGACGACCAGCTCGTAATCAGCACGCGGCTAGGATCGGCGTCGGTTCGGCTGAGAACCTGGTCGATCATGTCCAGGATCAGCCGCTCGTCTCGTTCGACATAGGAATGGACGTGCCTGAGAGGCAGTTCCATGAACAGGTCAGACGTATGCAGATCGGGGGCACAGACGATCAGGCCGTACGCGTCGGCCTGCTGCTGCCACTCACGAATCTGGGCGCTATAGCTATCGAACGGCTTCATGCCGTGCAGGGTTACCACCAGTGGCCTGTCTTTTGCGGCTCCGCTCGGCGATGCCTGGTCCGGATATTGCGCCGGCAGATAGAGCCAATAATGCCGTCCCGAGTTGGCCTCTACCAAATTCGTCAACGTACCCTTTCCCGGGCGCTGCGGCACGGCACATCCGACAGTCAGCAGCAACATCGCCAGAACGACTCCCCGCAAGACGGCGAAGCAGCCCGGTTGGCTTTGCGTCACGTACCGGGCGCCCGGGCGCCCGTATCGGCAGTCGACGCGCGATGGCTTACGAGCGGTCTGGCCCGATCGCCGTCCTGAGACAAATCTTCGGCGAAAACGCCGATCGCCTGATGTCGGATGTAGCAGCTCACGCCCGACACCGGCTGTTGGTGCAACGGACAGCCGAATCTCGGACGCGCTGACGGTCCGCACCGAAGCGCTCGACGTGGCGTTATGGGCAAGCCCGTACATCACCAAAGGCACGTTGCGGGCGCGATAATCATGTCGGCCGTGTTTGCGGCGTAGGCTGCCGACGTCGATCCGGTCGCAAAGCCGGTCCAACTCCGCGCGGGTCCCCCGGCGCTGGGCGCCGATGGCCCGAGGCCATACCGATAACATCTTCACTCCCCGGCACCCGTCTCCACCTGGCGGGGACATTGATACCCCGACCCACGTGTGCCGCGACGTCCATCGGGCCACACACGTCGCGTACGTACGGCGATGAAATACTGCTGCCACGCAGGCACCTGCGCTGTGACCCGCCGAGCGCCTCTTCCCCATATATGGAATACAAACCATCGACAGCCAAACCGGTTTTTCACTCGACCGTCTTTGAGCCGATTCGTCGCGAGCGTCCGTCCACGACCGCCGTCGGCCAGGCGGGCAAAATGGGTACGGGGCGTGTCTTTATCGGGTGTAGCTTGCCGGCAGGGGCGGGGCCGTCGTAAGAATGGCTCTGTTGCAGCTGCCGGCTTCCGGGTGCTGGGTCGTGCTGCCCGGAACGTCGCGCGGCAAGGCACGGGCTCGGTGCGGATCGCGGCTTGGGCAGGGGTGGATTTTTTGGGGACGATTCTTTAATCTGGTGTAAGCGGAGCTGCGGGGAACGGACTCACCGATGCATCCGGCCAAGAGCGTTCGCCATGTGGCGGAAGGCGACCGGGTACTCACGCAAGTTGTTGTAGGCGACGGACTTGTGCGCCTACAGGCGGAGAGCCGAGTGCAGACGTTCGTGGCAGACGGCAAAAGTTTAACCGGGGCGACAGGGCTGTGGTCGGCGGGAGCGCTGGTCGTGTTCGCGGTGGGCTGTGCCGTGCCGCAGGGCGCGGGTAAGGGCACGCTGCTGCGGGTGGCCGAACCGACGACGGGTCGACCTTATTGGCTGTATTTGCCGCAGCAATACCCGGCCGACAGGTCGCGCACGGAGACGGGCAGGCGCTGGCCACTGGTCGTGACGCTGCACGGGATGAAGCCCTTCGACAGCTACCGCGCCCAGGTCGACGAGTGGCAGCAGCAGGCCGACGCATACGGCTTCGTGGTCTGCTCGCCGAGTCTGGATACGTCGCATCTGTTCATGGAGCAGCCGCTGCGGAAGGTGCATTCGTACGTCGAGCGGGACGAACGTGCGATCCTGGCGGTGATGGACCACGTGTTCCGAACCACCGACGCCGACCCGCAACAGGTGCTGATCACGAGCTGGTCATCGGGTGGGTATTTGGCGCACTATATGCTGAATCGCCACCCGCATCGGTTCACGTGCCTGGCGGTTCGGCAGAGCAACTTCTCGGAGGCGATTCTGGATCCTCGCTTTGCGGATCTGTACGCCCGCACGCCCATAGCCATTTTCTTCGGGCAGAACGACTTTGCCATTTGCCGAAAGGAGTCGACGCGCGCTGTCCAGTGGTATCGCGAGCGGGGCTTTTCGGTAACGGCCTACTGCGTGGAAGGTCTGGGGCACGAGCGGACGCCGGAGACGGCGGCCAACTACTTCGCCCGCGTCTGTCAGGTGCAGGCAGAAGACAAGACCATAGCGCAGCGCACCCTGGCCCGCATCCGAGCCCAGCCTGTCTCCATCGCACAGTAGACGTCCGGGTCTTGGGGGTAACCCCTGGGGCAATCACAGTCTTCCGTGACACCTGTTATCATGGCCGCATTGCAGGCAGGAGTGCGCCCATGGGCAGGCCATCGACGGGGCGAGCGAACACGTGCGAGCTTACCGATCGACCGGAGCGGCCTCGTCAGGTGGATGACCTATCAACTTGATAAAACGCGGGTCGTCTCGCAAGTGCTCCCAGTCAACATCGGCAGCGACCTCGGCCTTGGTTATTTCGCCCCGTTTCAGGGACTCCGCCAACTCGTCCAATGCCTCAGAGACGCGCCCAACGACGGCTAACGCGCAGGCGTAGTTGTAGCGGTTGCCTCCAAGACGCACGGCTGTTTCGCCCGCCGTAAGAGCTTCTGGGAGTAAATTGCCCTGTCTGTCGCCTCGCCACCGCGTGATCAGGGCGTTGCAGAGGTTGTACCAGGCGGTGTCGTTCTTGGGGTTGGCCTCGACCGCCTCGCTCCGCAGCTTGTGGCGGCCCACCCTGCGGTGGCGGCAGACGTGGGAAAGGTGGCGTTGCAGCGCGGGCCGGTGGTGTACTGCCTGGAGCAGTGCGACCATGGCGTTGATGTGCACGGCATCGCCTTGCCGAAGCGGGCTAAGCTACACGCTCGCCTCGACAGGAAATTGCTCGGGGGCACGACGGTCATCGAAGGGGAGGGATCGGCGTTCGCAGCAGCCGGTTGGCGGGGGCAACTGTACCGACCCGCCAGCGATCGCAGGGCGCGACGCGTGCGGATCAGGGCGGTTCCGTACTGCGTGTGGGGCAATCGCAAGCCCGGGGCGATGGCGGTGCGGCTGCCGCAGGCCTGAGAGAGGTTCAGCGGCCAAAATTTTTCGGTAGGGGGCTTGACCGGCACCCGTTTCATGGTAATATTGCCATAGAACAATGAAGCTTCGTCCGCCGACACAATACGACGCACGGGCGAGGATCGCCAAGGCGCTGGCCCATCCCAGCCGGCTGTTGATCCTTGACGCCTTGCAGCAGAAGTCGATGTGTGTGTGCGAGTTGACCGAGTTGGTGGGGGCCGATCAGTCGACCGTGTCCAAGCATCTGGCCGTGTTGAGGCAGGCAGGTATGGTGGAAGATCACAAACGGGGGGTCATGAACGTTTATCGGTTGAAAGTGAGTTGTCTGGAAGGTTTTTGGCAGTGTATCGAATCGGTGCTGAAGGAAAACCTCAGAGCGCAGCAAGCGGCGGTCGGGCGGTAGGCTCGGGCGGTTCTTTTTTTGCTGATATTTATGGCTTATTGGCCATAAAGCAATGGAGTGCGCGAGCGAGGAACCTGGCGGTTCTGTCGTTAATGGCGGCGGTGTTCCTGCTGGCCTACCTCCTGCCGTTCGAGGCCATGCCGGCCGGCACGAAGGCAACGGGGGCGGCGCGCGAAGCGCTCTTGATGCTTCAGGACTATGCCCGGCGGCACGTGCTGCTGTGTCTGGTGCCGGCGTTGTTCATCGCCGGGGCGATTTCCTGTTTCGTGTCGCAGGCAGCGGTGATGAAGTACTTCGGCGCGCAGGCGCGAAAGGTCGTGGCGTACAGCGTGGCGGCCGTTTCGGGCACGATTCTGGCGGCGTGTTCGTGCACGATCCTGCCGCTGTTCGCGGGAATCTACAGCCGTGGGGCGGGCATCGGGCCGGCGACGGCGTTTCTGTACTCCGGCCCTGCGATCAATGTTCTGGCGATCATTCTTACCGCGCGAATCCTCGGCTGGCAGCTTGGGGCGGCGCGTGCGGCCGGCGCGATCGTCTTCAGCCTGATCATCGGGCTCTCGATGCACCTGATTTACGGCAGGCGGCAAGCCGCTGCGCAAGCGGACGGCGAGCTTCATGTACCCACTGACGAACGCGGTCGGCCGCTGTGGCAGAACGCGGCGTATTTTGCCGCGATGATCGGCGTTCTCGTGTTTGCTAACTGGCGGGCGCTGGATTCGACGGGTGTGGGAGCGGTGATCGCATCGGTCAAGTGGGTGATCTCGGCCGGGCTGGTAGCGGCTTTGGTGCTGATGCTGGCAAGGTGGTTCCGGCGAGACGAGTTGGGCGAGTGGGTCGGCGCCACGTGGATATTCGCCAAACAGATTCTGCCTCTACTATTTGCGGGCGTGTTGGTGGCCGGTCTGCTGCTGGGTCGGCCCGGCCATCCGGCGCTGATTCCCGAGGCGTGGATCGCGCGGAGTGTGGGCGGCAACGGCTTGGGGGCGAATTTGCTTGCCTCGGTTGCAGGGGCGCTGATGTACTTCGCCACGCTGACCGAGGTACCAATTCTCGAAGGGCTGTTGGGCGCGGGTATGGGTCAGGGTCCGGCGCTGGCGCTTCTGTTGGCCGGTCCGGCGCTGTCGCTGCCGAACATGCTGGTGATCCGCTCGGTGATGGGCACGCAGAAGACTTTGGTGTACGTGGTGCTGGTGGTCGTGCTGTCGACGGCGGCGGGCATGATGTACGGCTCACTGGTGCAGTAGCCAAAGGAGATCGGGACGTGAAGATTGAAGTGCTTGGCAGCGGATGTGCAAAGTGCAACGCGTTGAAGGCAGCCGCCAAGGCGGCGGCCGACAAGCTCGGGCTCGACTACGAACTGGTGCACGTCAGGGAGATCGCGAAGTTTGCCTCGTACGGCGTGATGATCACGCCGGCGCTGGTCGTCGACGGCCAGGTCAAGGTATCGGGCAAGGTACCCAGTGAAGCCGAGCTGACGAAGATGCTGACTGCGGCTGCGAACAAGCAGTGAGCATTCGACCGATCGCAAACTTGTCTCGGGCCTGGGAGTGGCTTCACGATGAGGAGAGCGTCCAAAAATGCTCCGGGCCCGGATCGGTGCCTTTCTGGAATCGTGAGTTGCACCCGTAGCAGGAGCGACATGGTGAAGACAAATGCCAAGAACGTTTTGATCATCGTAGCAGTCATCGCCGTCGTGGCTGGTGCCGCATGGTTCAGGTCGTCGCAGCGTGGTGAGTCCGCGGTCAATGTAGCCGCGCCGGCCGACCCGCCACCTGCAACGACGCCGTCCGAGCCGCCACCTGCGACAACGCAGGCGGTGCAGCCGAGCCCCAAGCCGTCGGTTGCCGTCGAACCGGCAAGTCAGGCCGTGGCGGCGAACGGCGCAGAGTCGCCCGAGTCGACCGAGGCAAGCCACCAGCAAGAGCCGACGGTGGACCCGCAGCGGCCGCGGCTGGTCGACCTCGGCGCGGACAAGTGCATTCCGTGCAAGAAGATGGCGCCGATCCTCGAGCAGCTCCGCGAGGAATACAAAGGCCGGCTCGACGTGGAGTTCATCGACGTATGGAAGAACCCTGGCGCGGGCAGGCAATATGGGATCCGTGTGATCCCCACGCAGATCCTGTATGACCGCGAGCGGAACGAGGTGTGGCGACACCGAGGTTTCATTTCGAAAGACGACCTCAAGGCCGTGTTCGCCGAGAAGGCGGGCGTTCGATAGATGGCATCGGAGCGAACGACATGTTCGACATGCTGAGCGAGCGCCTGGCTGAGACCGTGCAAGGCAATCCCTGGATGGCGCCACTCGCTGCCTTCTGCGGCGGGCTGCTCACCGCAGCGAACCCGTGCGTGATTGCGATGGTGCCGCTGATGATCGGCTACGTGGCGGGGCATAGGACGGATGGAAAGCGCCACGTAATGCACTCGTTTTTTCTCTCGGTGACGTTCGCCATCGGCTTGACGATCATGTTCGGTATCCTGTTCCTGGGGACATGGGCAGCCAGTTCGTTCCTGCGGGCAGGCTGGTGGACCTATGTGGCTGGGGGGGTGTGCCTTGTAATGGGGCTGCACCTGCTGGGGGTATTGCACGTTCGCATCCCCGCGCCGTCGGGCGTTCAGCCGAAGCAGAAAGGGTTCCTTGGCGCGCTGCTGCTGGGTTTGCTGTTCGGGCTGGTTTCGCTGCCGTGCGCGGGGCCGGTACTGCTGGCGCTGCTGGCGGTTGTACCCCTGAAGGGACCCGCCTTCGGCGTGACACTGCTCGTGCCCTACAGTCTGGGGCACTGCGGGCTGGTGTTGATTGGCGGCACGTCGATGGGCCTCGTGCAGCGCATGGCCGACTCGAAAGGCTGGAACCGGGGCATGGACATCCTGCGCGGCGTGGCCGGCGTGTTGATTGTCGGCGTGGGGCTTTGGGTGTTGTTCGTGCTGTGAGGCCTGGCTGCATGGAAGGGTGCTGGAGAATCACATGGCTGAACAGGCTGTGATCGCTGACGCCGGCTGCGCGGCGGGCAAGGCCGAGTGCCCGCGTCGGCTGTCGCTGCTCGATCGGTTCCTGACGCTGTGGATCTTTCTGGCCATGGCGGCCGGCGTGTTAGGCGGATACTTCTTTCCCGGAATCGAAGGGTTCATCGACCGCTTTCGGGTCGGCACGACCAATATCCCCATCGCCATCGGGCTGATCCTGATGATGTATCCGCCGCTGGCCAAGGTGAAGTATGAGGAGCTCGGCGACGTCTTCCGCAATCTCAAGGTATTGGGTCTGTCGCTCGTGCAGAACTGGGTCATCGGCCCGATCCTGATGTTCGCTCTGGCCATTCTGTTTCTGCGAGGCTATCCGGAGTACATGGTCGGGGCGATCATGATCGGGCTCGCCCGCTGCATCGCAATGGTGATCGTGTGGAACGATCTGGCCGACGGCGATACCGAGTACGCAGCGGGGTTGGTCGCGTTTAACTCGATCTTCCAGGTATTGTTCTACTCCGTGTATGCGTGGTTTTTCATTACCATACTTCCGCCGCTGTTCGGCCTGAAAGGCGCGGTCGTCAGCGTGACGATCGGCCAGATTGCCAAGAGCGTGTTCATCTATCTCGGCATTCCCTTCCTCGCGGGCATGATCACGCGATTCGTGCTGCTCAGGGTGAAGAATCGGCAGTGGTACGAGCAGAAGTTCATCCCAAAGATCTCACCCATCACGCTGGTCGCGTTGCTGTTCACCATTGTGGTCATGTTTTCTCTCAAGGGCGAGTTCATCGTGCAGTTGCCGCTGGACGTGGTGCGCATCGCCGTTCCTTTGTGTATCTACTTCGTGGTCATGTTCCTGGTGTCTTTCTGGATGGGCAAGAAGCTCGGCGCCGACTACGGAAAGACGACCACGATCGCGTTCACGGCTGCCAGTAACAACTTCGAACTGGCCATCGCCGTCGCGGTGTCGGTATTCGGAATTGCTTCCGGTGTGGCATTCGCAGCCGTGATCGGGCCGCTTGTCGAGGTGCCGGTACTGATCGGCCTGGTGAACATTGCCCTGTGGTTCCGTCACCGATACTTTGCCGACGTCAACGACGTGGGCGCCGCGCCCGCGCAGGCCGCCGTGGCTGAATAGTCCGGGACGCTGCTGACGGGAGGCCGGGCTGTATCGAAGGTTTGAGATGTGCTAGACTCCGTCACGCCCAGCCCCTTGGCCATGGAGGCAGGGGCATAAACGTCCGAGGAGTGACGAGATGAAGAAGATACGGGTCGCCGCGGTTCAGATGGAGCATGCGGCAGGGGATAAGCAGGCCAATCTGGCCAAGGTTAACGCCTTCGTCGAGAAGGCTGCCAAGCAGAACGTCGAACTGATCATCTTTCCCGAATGCTGCCTGACCGGGTATTGGTTCCTGCGGAATCTTTCGCGCGACGAACTGGTCAAACTCGGCGAGCCGGTGTTCGACGGTCCATCCAGCCAGGCGTTGCTGGACCTGGCCAAGGGACACAACATGACCGTCGGAGCGGGCTTGGTGGAGCTGACCGCCGAGGGCAAGCTGTTCAATACCTATGTGGTAGCCATGCCGAACGGGCAGTGCCGGCGTCACCGCAAGCTGCATACGTTCGTCAGTGGGCATATGGACTCCGGGTCGGAGTACACAGTCTTCGACACGCCGCACGACTGCCGTGTGGGCGTGCTGACCTGCTACGACAACAACATCGTGGAGAACACGCGGATCACGGCGCTGAAGGGCGCCGACGTCGTCCTCGCGCCGCACCAGACGGGCGGCTGTGACCTAAAGAACCCGCACGCCATGGGCCTGGTCGACAAGGCGCTGTGGGACAATCGCCGGAAAGACCCTCAGGCGATTGAGGCGGAGCTGCGAAGCGACAAGGGCCGTGGCTGGCTGCTTCGCTGGCTGCCGTCGCGGGCACATGATAGCGGAGTGTTCTACGTCTTCAGCAACGGCGTGGGCGTCGACGACGACGAGATACGGACCGGCAACGCGATGATTCTCGATCCATATGGGCGCATCCTGGCCGAGACCTGGAAGGCGGATGACGACATGGTCGTGGCCGATCTGGACCCGGCTTTGTTCGAGAAGAACACGGGTCGGCGGTGGATCAAGACGCGGCGGCCCGAATTGTACGACCCCCTGTTAGAGACCACGGGGCAGGAGCAGGACACGCGCAAGGTCCGCTTTAGTCTTGGCTAGTACGTCTGATGAGGCAGGGGCCTACTACCGCACCAGGTCAATCGGCTGCCCGGTGCGGATCGACTCATATCCTGCGAGGATGGCCGCCAGGGTCGCCCTCTCGCCCGGCCCGCTGGTGAACGGCTCGCGGCCTTGCCCGACGACGTCGAGAAACTCCTGCATCTGACGAACGAAGTGGGGATCGGCGTTGTCCATCGGCAGTTCCTCGCAGGAGACGATTTCCGGCTCGCGATCGGTATAGATTTTCAATTCACCGCCGAAGCGCCGGCTCAGTTCGAGTGTCCCGTCGCTGCCGAAAAGTGCCAGATCGCCGAATCGGCCGTAGCCGTGCAGTTCGGCGCTGACGGTCATGGTCAGTTCCGCGCCGGAGTCGAAACTGATCAGCGCCACGACGGTCGCTTCGGGCTCACTCTGAAACGTGTCCGACTTGACCTGCCGTGCGTAGATGCGGGTGACCTCGCCCAGGAACAGTCGTGCAGCCGACATTCCGTGTATGCCATTGAGCATCCAGATGCCGCTGCCGCCTTGGGTCGGATCGGCCAGCCACGCCCGCCGACCCGGGTAGGCATAGGTGTGGCGCCCACGGAAGATCATGTTCATGCGTCCACTCAGCAGTTGCCCGATCCTGCCTGCCCGGATCGCGTCGCGCACGACGATGGTGCTTTTCTGGTAGCGCGTCGATTCGGCGACCATCAGCGTCGTGCCCGCCCGTCGACAGGCGAGGATCATGGCGTCGGCGTCTTCGAGCGTCAGGGCCATGGGCTTTTCGACCAGCACATGCCGACCCGCCTCGGCGGCCTGTTCGGTACCCTCACGGTGCAGGGGATGCGGCGTGGCCAGCACAACTCCCATTGCGTCGGGGTGAGCTTCGATCGCTGTCGGCAGGTCGAGATACGTTGCGCTGATTCCCCACTCAGCCGCCTTTTGTGCCAGGTGCTCCCGATCCACGTCCACCAGCGCCGCCACCCGCGTGTCGATCCCCGATCGCTGCAACGCCTGCGCCGCCAGTACGTGATGCTCGCCCGCCCAGCCTGCACCCACGACGATCAACTCCATAACACACGCCCTTCCATGCGGATCAACCGGCCCCGTCGCAACGGCAGAAACGCCGTCATCTGTCTGATCTGAATGAGTGTTACCACAGAAGCAGCGCCGGTTTCAAGCCGTCGGCCTTGACAGCGGCACTCGGCTCTGGCAGAGCTAATGCCTAACGAGGAGGTTCATATCATGCAATCCGGCCTTATGGTCACTGTAGCGTTCTGGGTGGTGGTCATGCTGCTGATCTGGCCTCGCGTTCTATGGGCGACGGATGCCGGTCAGATCGTGTTTTCGTGGGTACCTGGCGAGCCAGAGGCCCGCGTTGGCGATGCGGCCGTTGCGATGGAAGCGGGGCCGCAGGTCGCCGCGATCGACTGCCCCGCCGGCCGGGCCTTGCGCTGCGGGCCCGATGGTCTGATCGGGCGCGGCCAGGCGCGCCTGGGCGCGATTCCTGAGCGGGGGACGATCGATTTCTGGGTCAGACTGGATCGAACGATACGAGTATCTCCACAGGGCGACCAGGTCTCGACAAAACTGGTGCACTGTGAGGACCTGACGATCTACGTGCGCGAGAACCCAAACGGCGTTTCGGTAAACGTCGAGGGCGGTCACGAGATTCGCCGCCCGAACGTGCGGGGCCTGGCCGGCTTCGATCTGACGCACCTGCGCGCGGACCAGTGGTATCACATGGCCATCCGGTACGACGCACCGGAGGGCAAGTGGCGACTGATTCTCAACGGTGTCCTGCAACCCGAGCCGTGGTTCTTCGGGCCGTTCAAGTTCCGCGACCTCACCCGGACGATCGAATTCAACGGATTGATGACCTCCAAGGAGGGCAAGGGCAAACCGGCTCGCGTGGCGCTCGGGCCAATCACCTGGCAGGCCGGGGTGGCCGAACCGCGCGAGGTCTTGGCAAGGCTAAAGGCCGTCAAGGGCTGGTCGATTCCGCCCAACCGTGGCGAGGGTGTGCTCGAAGAGCCCGAGGATTTCGACGGTGAAGCCCTTGGCGGCGAGGTGATCTACGAGAACGTCTTTGATGCTCCGCTGGAGGACGGGCAGTGGGTACTGGAGGGACCGGCGCGGCTTGAGGTAACCGACGGGCGGCTATGGATTCACAACCAGGAGGGCAACCACTGCGTGTTATGGCTGAAGAAACGGCTGCCGCGCAATTTCGTCGCCGCCTGGGACATCCAGCCCAGTCAGATGGACGGGCTGGCCATCGTTTTTCTGTCGGCTATGGGGGCAGACGGCCGCGACTTGTTCGATCCGACGTTGGCGCGGCGCGACAGCGGCGAGTTTCCCTTGTACATCCGCGGCGACATTCGGTGCTATCACTTCTCCTACTATGCGGGTCAGCGCGGCTCGGCCAATATGCGCAAGAACCCGGGCTTCTACATGATCGGCATGGGGCCTGAGCTGATCGGCTCGAAGATGATGGCGGGGGCCGCCGGGCCCTTCCGCGTGGTGGTGGTGCGGCGTGGGAAACGCATCGAATGCGCCGTGGACGGCAAGCGCTTCCTGTTCTTCGAGGACGACGGCGAGACGTACGGCCCGGCCCACGGCGCCGGGTACTTCGGCCTGAGACAGATGGGGCACAGCCGCGCGATCGCCTACGATAACCTGGTTATCCGGAAGCTTAAGGAGTAGCGACGGTATGCCCGAGTTTGCACTTGCATCAGGCGCTGCCTGCTCGCACATTCCGGCGGTGATAGGCGCCTGTGCGGCCCTGCTGCTGATGGGCTCTTCGTCTCTGGGTGTCGTCCACGCGCCCAAGATCGTCGGCGAGCACACACCCGATCTTCACAGCCTGCCCGACTATGTCGCCAGCGTGATCCAACCCGACATGACGCAGAAGCAGAAGGCGCATGCCTTGTGGGAGGCGACCGGGGATTTGCTTTACCACTGGTGCAATTCGGTCGAGCCGCCGTGCCGGCGGTCGGGTCAGTTCGACGACGTGACCGACCCGATCAAGCTGATGAACGTGTACGGGTACACGCTGTGCTTCTGTAGCGCCGGGCCGATGGAAGCCATATGGCGAGCAGGTGGGCTGGAGGCGCGAGAGTTCGGGTTGCCCGGCCACGTCGCACCGGAGGTGTGGTACGAGGGCCAGTATCATTATCTCGATGTGGAGATGAAGGGCTACTTCCGCCGGCCCGACGGGCAAATCGCCAGCATACGCGAGTGTGGCCTTCGGCCGGCCGAGCTGATGGTCAAACCGAAGTTCCCCGCACACTTCTTTCCGCTTTCGAAGAAACCCTTCCGCACGTACCTGTCGCGCGTTGTCTATGCCGGCATCGCCGACGCGGGCCCGGCGTGGTACGGCAGCTATCGTGCGCAGTCGGGGCACGTGATGAACATCTCGCTGCGCAAGGGTGAAACCTACTATCGCGCATGGGACAACGTGGGGCGCTTCATCTGTGACTATCCGCGATGGATATCGCCGGGTACGTTCGGTACGTTCGACGTGCGCTATGGGCCCAAGGATATGGTCAGTGACCGCAGCTTCGGCAACGGCATCCTGATCTATCAGCCCGATCTGACGCGCCAGACCGACGAATACGAAGACGGGGTCTTCGCCTGGGAGAACATCGTCAAGACGGATGCCGGCCTTGCTTGCAAGGAAGGCGCACCCGAGGCGTGGGCGATCTTTCGTTTCGAGCTACCGTACGTGATTGCCGGCGACCCGCACAAGATCGAGGAGCCCGACACCACGACCGATGCGGCCACACTGGCGATCGGGGGGACCGGACGGGTCGACGTGCTGATCTCGACCGACAATGGCCGCACGTGGCAGCCGACGGGAGTCAAGGGTTTCGGTCGGTTGGACCTCAGCCGCTTCGTGGAGCGCCGCTACGGCTATCAACTGAAGTTTGCGTTGCATTCCGGCGCGGTGTTGCGCCGGTTTCGTTCGGAGACCTCGTTCCAGTTGGCGCCGACGTCGCTGCCCGCCCTGAAGAAGGGCGCCAATCGCATGACCTTCAGTCTCGGCGATGCTCCCTATGAGATGATGGCCTACGATCTGCCGACGTGGTCGACGCGCGAACAGTTCGAGGCGGCCGTCTTTCGCAGCGAGAACATCCGATGGAGCAGCGAGTGGCCCATCGCCGTTTCGACCGAGGACACACAGAAACCCGGCTACATGATCTGTCGATTGGATGCGCCACCGGGCAAGCGCCTGCGTAAGGTCACCATCGATCTGGGCGGCTCGCTTCGATGGCAGCAGTGGCCCGAGGACCAGGTGCACCTTTCGGTAGCCGAGTCGGAGCCGACGGACTTCCAACGCATCGGCTCGGTGCAAGGCGGGCCGTACTCCAGCCATTGGAACCGCCGCCTCTATCGCGAGGTCGACCTGCCGCGATCGCGGGACGTACGCACGCTTTACGTTCGCTTCGACATCTTTCGCAAGTTCCGCGCCGCCGTCAGTGCGTGCCGCTTCCGTCTCTTCTTTGAGGATGAGCAGCCGGCAACTTCCAACGTGGGGGACTTGGTGGTGACCCACGGCTGGCGCGAGGACGGCCAGGTCAAGACGTTCCGCAAGACCGATCTGAAGACGCCAGACACCTATGTTGTGCAGACGGGCGAGAGTTTCGAGAGGCCATTGTTTGTCTGCATCGAGGTGCCCGGCCGGTGCGGCAGCCTGGCGACCGCCGACCCGCTTGGCCTATCGGGCTACAAGAAGCGGCCCCCCTCCTTCTATCCCCAAGGGGCCGCCAGTTATAGCAATGCCGAGGTGTTGCTGAAGCTGGATCGCGAAGGCCTGGACGCCAGCGACACCATGGTCGACATACTGCTTCGCGGCGAGAACAGCAAAGTGACCGATGAGGTAGCCAAGGTGCTGGGCTATCGCCCGGTCGAGAAGCTCCGCCCGCTGCTGGAGGACCTGCGAAAGGAACATCCCGGCGACCCTCGCTGGCGTCGCGGGTTGGCTCTGCTGGACGAACGAAAAGCGCCCTCGCGGGCGGCGTTCCTGCGCGACTACCTGCCGAGTTTGGCGGCCGACGATTACGGATTGGGCTGCATCCGCAAGATCGGTGAGGTAGGCAACGAGCAGGACATCGCACCGTTGGTGGAAGCCATCGAGAAAGTCGACGACCTGCGACTGAAGCTTGCGCTGGCGACCGCGGCCATGGCGCTGGGCGACGATGCGGTGGCGGCCACGGCGGCAAAGCTCGTGAAGCGCACGCGGAGCGCGGAGCACCGGATACCGGCCGACGTCGAACTAATCAATCGTCCTGCCTTCAGCGAGGCCGCCAGGGACCGCCTGATGGCCGGTTTGGACAACCCTCGCGTCTACGTGCGATGGAAGCTGTTGACCGGGCTGGCCCGACGTGCCAACCCGAAGAGTCCGCCGGCTGTGGACCATGTCGCCGGCAAGGGGTTGAAGGATGAGAACCCTTGGATGCGGCTGGCGGCTCTACAGGTCCTGTGGAAGTGTGGCCGCGGCGATTCGGTCGTGCGAGAGGCGCTGAAGGACGAGAAAGCCGGCTATCTGGTCGGCGCCTACAAGGAATTCGTGAACCGTTCGAAATAGTGCGAGCCTACGGCGCCCCGGAGAAGTTGCCGGCCAGGACCGTCGCATCGCGCAGGTCCACGTCGCCATCGCCGTCGAGGTCGCCACTGGCCACGGGGTGTTGGGGCGTCTCCAGCGGGTCGACGGGGGTGTACGAGGCGTCTATCGTCAGCAGCAACTGATCGACGAAAGGTCCGTCCTCGCGCATCCACAGATCGACGGTGTGGGGTCCGGCCGAGGGCACCACGATCGTGGGTCGGCCGCCGTCATCCCGGAGCGATTGCCACACGAAGAATGAGGCGTCGGGCGCCGTAGCCGAATCGGCCTGGTTGCTGCTGACCGCGACCCCGTCGAGCCCGTAGTGGAAGTTGTTCGACGCGTCGCTTACAGCCGTTCCCCGCAGCC
>CBFCZG010000039.1:0-19157 GCA_965602375.1 uncultured Phycisphaerae bacterium
CGGGCGCCGCGGGCTCCACCCCGTGTGAAACCCTCACAGTAAAGCCCCAATATCGGCCAGCCCCACCAATTCATGTGTGAAGAACGGTTCGCCGTATTGCACGCCGATCCGACTGCCAAAGTATCGGTCCCGCACGCGGATCGTCTCGGGCACGCGTCCGGCGTCGGCGCCGCGGTTCATATAGAACTGCGACTGATACGCTCCCAGAGCAGCCGCCTTCCGTTCGTACACGTCCGACACATCGAGGACGAACGTCGGCTGCGAATGGACCATCAGGTGCGTGCAGTAGTAATACACGACCTTCTGCGGATGATGAGGCTCACCCGGGATGTCCGTCTGCGTCAGCTTGGCGTCGAAGCAGGCGTCGCGAATGATCTGCGTGGCCGCCACGTGGTCCGGATGCGCATCGGGCAAGAACGGGGCGAAGACCACGCGGGGGCGGTAGTGACGGATCACGGCGGCGACCTTGTGCCGCGACTCCACGTTGTGTCGGAAGAGGCGATTGGCAAAATCGAGCTGCTGACGTTGGGCCAAGCCGAGGGCCTCACTGGCGGCAGCCACCTCCCTGCGGCGGACCTCCGGCGAGCCATAGGGCGTGGGCTCGCCATCGGACATATCGACGACGGCGAGACTGTTGCCCCGGGCCACCCAGCGGGCGATGGCACCGCCCATGCCCAACTCGGCGTCGTCCGGATGGGGAGCAAAAACCAGCAGTTCGGCGCCCATAAGCGGATCCGAGAAGCGACGACCAAGCGACTGCCAACCAGCCGACCCGGCGATTATAGGGGCCCAGCCGCAGCCCGCAATCGCCGTCGCGCCCGGCGGGAAGGCGGCGTCTGCCGTCCGTGTTGACCGGTTGTGATTTGCCGGATGTCGGCTACAATACCCGGCCCGTTCGCCGACCGGCTTCGGCCGGTAGGTTGGACTCAAGGTACCACCGTTGTGGAGGAATTGGACGAAAGCTCATGGGAATCGTAGTGCAGAAATTCGGCGGGACGAGCGTGGGCGACGCCACCAAGATCCAGCGGGCCGCCCGGCGCGCTATCCGCACCCAACTGACGGGTAAGGACGTGATTATGGTCGTGTCTGCCATGGGCAAGACGACCGATCATCTCGTCGATTTGGCCGCCCAGATCAGCCACGATCCGCCCAAGCGCGAGATGGACATGCTGCTGACCACCGGCGAACAGGTCTCGATCTCACTGATGGCGATGGCCATTCATGAAGCCGGGCACGAGGCGATCAGCTTCACGGGCGGGCAGGTCGGTATGATCACCGACGCCTACCACACCAAAGCCCGGATCCAACGGGTCGACGCCGATCGACTCAAGGATCATCTCAAAGCCGGCAAGATCGTGATCGTCGCCGGCTTCCAGGGCGTCACCGAAGAGGGGGCCATCACCACGCTTGGGCGCGGCGGGTCGGACACGACGGCGGTTGCCCTGGCCGCAGCGGTGCAGGCAGACGTCTGCGAAATCTATACCGACGTCGACGGCGTCTATACCACCGACCCACGAATCGCGCCCGAAGCCCACAAGGTCGATCAGATCACATACGACGAGATGCTCGAGCTGGCGGCCCTGGGGGCAGGTGTGATCCACTCGCGGGCCATCGAATTTGGCAGCAAGTACTCAGTCCCCATCCATGTACGAAGCAGCCTGACCGACGTACCAGGAACCATGACCATGCACGAAACAGCAGGAATGGAAGACGTAGTCGTCCGCGGCGTGGCGCTCAAGCGCGATCTGGCAGCCGTCGTCTTGATCGGCGTGCCCAACGAGCCGGGCATGGCGTCGAAGATTTTCGGCCATATCGCCGAGCAGAACATCGTCGTCGACGACATCATTCAGAACATCTACGAGGACGGCAAGCGGGCCAACGTGGGCTTCACCGTCGCCTCCAGTGACCTGTCCGAAGCCAAGGCGTTGGGGGACCGTTTGTCCCGCGAGTTCGGCTTCCGCGGTGTCGAGGTCGACGAGGGCGTGGCCAAGGTAAGCATCGTCGGCATCGGCATGCGGTCTCACACGGGCGTGGCGGCCAAGATGTTCGATGCCCTCTACGCGGCGGACATCAACATCGAGCACATCTCGACCAGTGAGATCGTTGTAAGCTGCGTCGTGCGCCAGGAAGACGGCGAGAAGGCCCTGAAAGCGCTCCACACGGCCTTCGGGCTCGACAAGAACCAGGGCAACGAGGGCTAGTCGCCGCGCCGGGCTCGCCGATTCCCGATCGGTCTACAACCATGCCAAAACGACGGTCGGCCGTTCCGAGTCGCAGCCGACGCATTCCTGTTGCTGCGCGCCGCAGATGGCTGCTGGTCATCACCTTTACTGTCCTGGCGGTTCTGGTTGTGGCCGACCGGCTGGTCCTGGTGCCGAGTCGCCAGGACGACCTGCCCGCCGACGACTGGCGGCGTTACGACGGGCGGACCTACACGGTCAGCCGTGTCGTCGACGGCGACACGGTCGACCTCGACGTACCCGACGTTCAGCAGCAGCGGCGAACCACACGGGTGCGTCTGTGGGGCGTCGATACGCCCGAGAAGGCACGGGGCGGGCAGCCGGCCATGCACTTCGCAGACCAGGCCACAGTTTTTGTCGTCGCCCAGGTGCAGGGCAAAGCCGTCGAGGTGCACCTGCACCCCAACAAGGACACGCGCGGCAAGTATGGCCGGCTGTTGGCTTACCTTGTCGTGCCCAAGACCCGGCAGGTGCTCAACGAAATGCTCGTAGCAACCGGCCACGCGTATGCCGATCGTCGCTTCGACCACCAGCACATGGACCGGTACGTCCAACTGGAGGACACAGCCCGCCGCCAGCGGCGTGGGCTGTGGGCGGAAGCGACACCTGAGCAGTGGCCGGCCTGGCGAAGACGCATGGTCGAACCCGATCAGCCCCAGCCCGCCGCCGCAGCCACCCCTGGGCGCTAGCCACCGAAGCCGCTACGCTGCCGACTCGCGGACACACTTCACTCCAACCGAGCCTACGGAGCGCAACGCCATGCGTATCATCGATGCACATTGTCACGTAGCCAGATCCCTCACCGTCGACCAGGCCCTGAAGTGGCTCGACACGACAGGCTTCGAGAAGGTCGCCTGCTTTTCCCAAAGCCCCAACGGCAAAGGGGCCGAGGTCCGTCAAAGCGTCCGCCACGTAGCCGAGGTCGCCCGCAAGAGCGATGGCCGTGTGATCCCCTTCGCCTGGCTCGACCCGACCTACAAACAGGTCAAGTCGGTGCTGCGCGAGGCGGTCGAGAAGCTGGGGATCGTCGGCGTCAAGATCATTCCCGACGGATGGATGCCCTACGACCCGCCGTGCATGAGGCTCTACGAACAGATCGCCGAGTTCGACCTGCCGCTGATGTTTCACTCGGGCATTCTCTGGTCTTACGGCGACACGTCGCGCTTCTGCCGACCGGCCAACTACGAGTGCCTGATGCAGTTCCCGACGCTGCGCTTTTCGCTGGCCCACATCGGCTGGCCCTGGGTCGACGAGTGCCTGGCTGTGGTCGGCAAGATCCGCGAGACTCGTCGGCGCCGAGGCGTCCAGGGCGAGCAGTGCTACGTCGACTGCACGCCCGGCACGCCTCCGCTCTGGCGGCGCGACGCCCTGAAAAAGGCACTCTACTACGTCTCGGGCGACGTGATGTTCTTCGGCACCGACGGCCGACCGGGCGGCGACACGAAATGGCCCAGAAGTGTCGCCCAGCAGGACAAGAGGCTGCTCGCAGCGTTGAAGGTCAGTCGTGCAAATCAGGCAGCCTACTTCGCAGCGAATTTCGAGCGGTTCCTGACCCAGTCGCTGACCGGCTGAACGCCGCCCCGAGCCGTCTTCGACACAGCGGTTGCGCAGCGCACCATCAGACCCGGAAGATCGCCCCGAGTCTCCGTCCGATCAGCAGCGACGCGGCCAGGATGGTGACCGTCAGCAGCAGCATACCCAGCACACCCATGGCCGTGGCGATCCCTACCGTGTCGGCAATGCTCATCATTCCGTAGATGGCCTTGGTGATCGGGTAGTAGGCCTGGTCGCCCGCCAGCATGAGCGAGTCGGACACCTCGAGCATGGCGAAGCTGAACGTAAGCAGCGATCCGGCGATCAGATTGGCGGCGATCAACGGCAGCGTGACCTTTCGGATGGTCCGCAACGGCGAGGCCCCCAGGTTTCGGGCAGCCTCTTCCAGCTCGACCGACGTCTGCTGCAAGCCGGCCACCACGCTGCGCACCAGGTAAGGCAAGCGACGGACCGCATACGCGATGATCAACAGGAGCGTCGGGTCCTTCCACGGGCCGATCGCCTCCAGCATGGTGCCCGCCCGAGTGATGGCGATATACCCGGCGGCCATCACCAGCCCGGGCACAGCCAGGGGCAGCATGGCCAGCGTGTCGAGCAGCTGCCGGCCTCGAATTCGCGTGCGCACGACCAGATAGCCGATCGCCAGACCCACCACCACGTCCAGCCCCGTCGCGGCCACCGAGTATTTCAGACTGTTGACGATGCTGGGCAGCGCGGCGTACTCCGGGTCCATCGCATTGACGTAATGGCCGGCCGTGTACTCGGTCGGCAGCACGGTTCCCGTCCACACGTCGGCGACACTGTCCAGCACTACGCCGATGTGCGGCAGCACGGCCAGCAACGTGGTCACGCCGAACAGCAGCGTCGCCAGGACCGTGCCGACGGCGCCCAACGACCGCTCGACCGCCCCGCGCGTCGCCTTGGTGAGCATGGCCGTCGTGCCCCGGCCCAGCAGCACCTTGCCGATGAGGTACAGCGCGGCGCTGAACGTCAGCAGCACAACCACCAGGGCAAACGCCTGGGGATGGATCCGGGCCGACTCGACACGGAAGAAGTCGAAGATCTGAACCGACGTCACCTCGTTGTAGCTGAGCATCAACGGCGTGCCCAGCTCGGTGAACGACCAGATGAACACGATGGTCGCACCGGCGAACAGCCCCGGTCGCGCCAGCGGAAGCGTCACTCGCCGAAACGTCCGCCACCCGCCCGCTCCGAGATTGCGCGATGCCTCCTCCAGCGAGGGATCGACATTCGCCAAAGCCGCCTGCACGTTGAGGAACATGATCGGATACAGGTGCAGCGTCTCCATGATCACCACGCCCCAGAACCCGCTCTGGCCCAGCCAATCGATGTAGTCATTCGGCCCGCTGCCCAGCACCCCGATCGAACGCAGCAGCATGTTCACCGAGCCGCGCAGATCCAGCAGGTTCTTCAGCCCGATCGCCCCCACGAACGGCGGCAGAATCATCGGCACCAGGATCAGACCCGACCAGATTCGCTTGCCCGCAAACCGGTAGCGACTGGCCACCAGCGCCAGCGGCACGCCCAGCAGAATCGACGCCAGCGTCGTGGCGACCGCGATCATGAGACTGTTGATGAGCCCCGTGCGATACAGCGGATGCTCGAACGTGTTGACGATGTGTCGCACAGTAAACTCGCCGTCGACGAAGAACCCCGCCTGCAACGTCGCGGCGATGGGCCACAGCAAGAACATCGCCAGCAGCGCGAATACAACCAGTGCCACGAGGTACGCCGGTATCTGCTGTTTGCTCAAAGACATTACCCAACCGACTCGTCGCCGGCGCCGCCGACAGACGCTCCCAACGCGGCAACGACCTGCGGGCCATGCCTGTTCACGGTCAACAGAACCACAGCCACAGCCACGACACCCACGGCGCCGATCGGCCAGAACTTCGCCGTGCCGTCGGGCCAGATCGTGCCAAAGTAGTCCACCGCCAAACCGATAAGCGGCGCGGCCACGATGACGAACCCCGATCTCACCTGCGACTCAATCGAGAGGATCGTAGCGCCAAGCTGAGCGTCCGACGAATCGTCCACGCGACTGAGGAAGATCGGACGCCACACGTTCTGGAAGAAACCAAGCGCGACAAACGCAAGTATAGCCACCGGGTACACACCGTAGAGGAAGGCCGGGATGAGCCCGGCGAAGACCACCAATTCGATCAGCCATATTCTTCTCGACGCAGCCCACTCGCCGCCGCACGCCTCACTGAACTGGTGAGCGCGACGCGCTCCCAGCGCCCCCAGCAGCGCCATGGGAACGTAGACGATCGACACCATAAGGGCCACCCGCCGGGCCTCTGCGACATCGGCCAACACGGGCACCGCCAGGACGGTCGCCATCAGCAGGGGCTGCACATAGTCCTTGATCGTTTTGTACATCCCGTCGTGAGTCATCGACTCAGCCAGCAGCCGACGCAGTGAAACCACGCCGACACACTGCCTCAGCGCCTCGAGCAGATGCCCGAACAACGCCTTCAACGACACTCGAGTTGGCTTCTGACCGTCAAGCAGGGGCGGATAGGCCGCAAAGTTGGCCAGACCCAACACATAGGGCACGATGCAAAACCAGAACGTCGAAGCATATTGCGCGGTAATGACCACGATGACCGGCCCAACGATGTAGGAGAGGGCCGACCCGTACTGTGACCACGATCGGGTGTAACCATAGAACTTCGTTTTTTCCTTCGCTCGGCCCTCGCTGGCGAGCCAATCGAAGATCATGGCCTTATGCGTGCCGGTGCGGAACGCCTCGCCCACGGCGAACAGCAGCATCGCCGCAAAAAACATCCATAGCGCATGCGCCAGGCCGAACAGTACGAAAGACCCGATATAGGCCGAGAACGAAAGCATCATGCATCGGCGGCGCCCATAGAGATCGGCCACGGCCCCGCTGGGCACCTCCATCACGTTGATGCAGACCTCGCGAAAGGCGACGAGCGTACCGATGAGCGTAAAACTCAGTCCTCGCTCGATGAAGAACAGATACAGGAACGCCTCGAAGTAGCGCTGGTTCTTCAGGAAGCCGTATAGACTGAACCGCGAGAGCACGCTCGATCACTCCCGATCAACACCGCCTGCCGCACCACATCGCAGCACCGGCACGACGGCTGCCGACGACGACGATCACGTGTACAACGCCCGCCACTCATCCTCCAGCATGCTCATCACGCAGACGTTGATGTACCTATCGCCGTCCCGGCGTGCGTGACGCATGACCCCGTCCAACTTGAAGCCCACCTTCTGGTAGCAGGCGATTGCGCCGACGTTGTAGTCAAACACGTTCAAATCCACCCGGTGCATGCCCAACTGCTCAAATGCGAGCGGCAGCACGGCCCGCGTGATGGCTTGGCCAATGCCCTGCCCGCGCAGTCGGTCCGGCCCCACCAGCACACGCCCAATCCGCGCGCTGCAATTCAGATGATCGATTTCCGTCAACTCGATGTGGCCGATTGTCTCCTCCGCTTCCGCATCAACCGCCTTGAAGATTAGAAGCTTAGGCGTCTCGCCACCTGCCGTCGCGACGTGATCTTCCAGCGCCTCGCGTCGCAGCGGCCACGACAGGAACGGACCCGCCCAAAGCAGAAGAAGCTCACGGCTGACGATCCAGTCCATGATCCTGTCGATATCCGACGCCTCGAACGGGCGCAGCTCGACAACCATCACCCTCCCCCCGCCATCGACAGGATCGTTTCGTACTTCGCCCGGTAGAAGTCAAACCATTGCCGCGTCACCTTGTCCCTGCCCTGCTCCGACGCGGCCAACTGCTCGCCGAGCTTGAACGCCTCGTCCTCGCTGCACGGCAGCCGGTCGAACTCGGCCACCAGCTTGGGATCCATGTTCGAATCGACCACCGCCTTCCATGACTGCCGCAGCAGCTTCTGGTTGTCGACGCATGCTGCCTTGAGCAGCCACCCCAGCCACTGCGACCGCCGCGCATTGGCCTGATCGTCGAACTGCATCGCCGTCTTCTGGGTGAACGGGTTACTGTACACCACCAGGTCTTTCTCGTATTTGGCGTAGATGTCCGGCCGAACCGGCAGGCGATACAGAGAGTGCTTGACGGGTCCGCCAGGGGTGCCGGCTCGAAGACACCAGAGCTTCTGCCCCGCTTCGCTGAGCACAAACTCGATCAGCCGCTCAGCCGCCTCGCGATGCGGCGCACCCCGCAACAGGCTGATCGGATCCGGCGCGATCGCCGTCTCGCCCTCGGGCAGCACAAAGTTGGCCTTGTCGGATCCCACCTGGTCGATCTGGGCGTAGCCGTAGAAATCGATGCACATCCCCGCCAGGCACGACCCCTTGGCCACCTCGCGTGGCACGGTCGAGCTGCTCTCGACGAACTGCCGCGTGTTGCCCGCGGTCCGCAGCAGCACCGGCAGACCCACCTGCCAGCCATACTTCTGCAAGACCATCTCATAGCAGGCTCGGGCGCTGCCCGATTTGCTGCCGTCTGCAAGCACCAGGCGCCCCCAATAGCGCCCGTCGGCCAGGTCGGCCCACTTCGCTGGAGGATCGATACCCAACTCGGCGAGCCCTTCGGCAAAGTAGATGATCCCGAACCCGCTTAAAGCTGCCCCAAACCAGTACTTCTCGGGGTCGTACAGCTTCACCCCGCTCAGTTCCGGCGGGATCTGCTTGAGCACTTCGTCGCTGATCCGCGCGGGCGTGCTGATGCCCAGTTGCTTGGCCTGCTCGTGGGTCGGCCCGCCGCCGAAGAAGATGTCCACACCGATCCCCTCGTCGCCCACGCCGCGCTTGTCGGCCGCTTCGTACTCGCCGCGCAGGAACCGAAGGATCTGCCCCGTGCCCCCCACGTCGCGCCAGTTCAGCTGCACCGACCGACCGAATCGCTGCTGATACCACTCATCGAACGCCCGGCTGAACTCCGACCGGATGTGCGGATTGTGCGGCGAGATAATCACCACCACGTCTGCATCCGGTTGTGTCTCGGTTCTGCCGCATCCGAGAACCAACAGACCAAGCGAACACGCCAGAACAACTGCCGCGACACCACGCATGGCTTGTCCCTCGCTTAACCGAATCATCGCAAGACCACGACGTTGGCCGGTTCGACCCACGCCTCGACCCGGCCCCCGGTCGCGCCGGCGCCCACGCCCGGGTCAAGCTCGAACACCGTCAGGTCCGTCCGATCCACCCGCAACTGATGTCGCGCCATCTGCCCCAGGTACATCGTGCCGGTAACCGTCCCCTCGAATCGATTGCCCGCTTCAGCCGCCGCCCGCCCCAGCCGCACCGACTCGGGACGGATCGAGCACACCACCTTGTCGCCCTGCCCGACCGTCTGATCGTACGTGGCACTGCACAGCTCCCCGATCGCCGTACGTACCAGCAACTCCCGACCGCGAGCGCCGCTGACGCGCCCCTCCACGAAATTCGTCTCACCCAGGAACCCCGCCACAAAGCGATTGGCCGGGCGCTCGTACAGCTCTCGCGGCGGACCCACCTGCTCCAGACGACCGTCGCGCAATACGGCTATGCGATCGGCCATCGAGAGCGCCTCGGCCTGATCGTGCGTCACATAGATGCCCGTCAGATTCGCCTGCTTGCAGATCCGCCGAATCTCCGACCGCATCTCCAGCCGCAGCTTCGCGTCCAAATTGCTCAGCGGCTCATCGAGCAGGAGGCACTGCGGCTCAACCACCAACGCCCGAGCCAGCGCCACCCGCTGCTGCTGACCGCCGGACAGAGCGTTGGGCTTGCGCCCCCCCAGATCGGCCATCTGCACGCGAGACAGTTGCTCGCGCACGCGCTGCCGACGCAGGCGACGATCGACGCCGCGACACTGAAGCCCAAACGCCACGTTCTGCGCGACCGTCATGTGCGGCCAAAGCGCATAGTTCTGGAACACCATGGCCGTGTTGCGCCGGTGGGCGGGCACGTCGGTCACGTCACGCTGCCCGAAGAGAATCCGCCCCCCATCGGGCTGGTAGAAGCCCGCAACGCATCGCAGCAGCGTGGTCTTGCCGCACCCGGAGGGCCCCAGTACGAAGAATAGTTCACCCGCCCGTATCGCCAGACTCACATCGTCGACCGCGACTACAGGCCCGAACGACTTGCTCAGCTTGTCCAACTCGACGTCAATCACGCATACTGATCCCTGGCGGCGCGGCCCGACCCACCTACACGCCGACCCAGGCATTCATAGCCTCGCCGCCCTCTGATTGCAACGCCGTGCGCAGCCAGGCGCCCCGCACCCGGCTCCTTCCGGGTACTGCGTCGTTTATTTCCGGGCGCAATCCCTTTACTATCACGTTACTATCACGGGCCGTTCCAGTGCTCAACGTCAGGGGTGATCGCGAGCCGACTACTGATGAACGCGGCCGTCCAGCGCATCACGATATACCACCTTGCCATACCCATGAAGGTTCGTTTCGCCCATGCCGCCGGGCAGCGCGACACCTCCGAGCCGCTCATGGTCAAAGTGGAGCTAACCGGCGGCACTTCCGGATTCGGCGAGACCCACCCCCGCACGTACGTTACGGGCGAGACCGTCGAGTCAGCCTCAGAGGTCATCGAAACCGTCTTCGCCCCCTTGCTGCTGAACGTAAACCCCGACTCGTTCCCGGCGGCGCTGGAGGCGCTGAGCGAGCTTCCGTTCGCCGCGCCCGACGGTAGGTGCATCGCCGCCGCCCGAGCCGGTGTGGAGTTGGCGCTGTTGGACGCCTACAGCCGGCACTTCCGCCGGAGCGTCGATGAGGCCGCCGGCTGGATGGGTCTGGCCAACTTCGGTCGACCGGGCAGCGCGGGCCGCGTCCGGTACAGCGGCGTGCTGGGCGCCGGCCCACCCGTCCGAGTGCGCCGCAATCTGTTCAAGCAGCGCCTCTTCGGCCTGCGCGACTTCAAGCTCAAGGTCGCCTTACCCGACGACGAGGCGAGGCTCTCAACCGTCTTGCAGGCTCTTGGCCCCAGGCTGCGCAGCAACCGGGCCACCCTGCGGCTCGACGCGAACGGCGGGTGGGACTACCAGACAGCCCTCGAACGACTCGAGCAACTCAATGACCAACCAATCGCCTGTGTCGAAGAGCCTCTCAGTGCCGAGCATGCCGGGCAGCTGCCCGATCTTCGTCATCGCGTTCGCCTGCCGCTGATGGCCGACGAGTCACTGGTTACCTACCAGCACGCACGCGACCTGATCGAGCGGCAGGCCGTCGACCTGTTTAACATCCGCGTCAGCAAGAACGGTGGCTTTCTGCCGGCTATGCGGCTGGCAGGCATGGCCAGGCAAGCCGGGCTGGCATACCAGATCGGCTGCATGGTCGGGGAAACGAGCCTGCTGTCGGCCGTCGGACGTCGCCTGCTGCAACTCGTCCCGGGCGTGCGCTTTGCCGAGGGCAGCTTCGGCCGCTTTCTTTTGCGCGACGACGTGGTCGCCAAGCCCGTCCGGTTCGGCTACGGGGGCCGATACCGAACGCTCGGCGGAGCGGGCTGGGGCGTCGAGGTCCGCACCGACGAACTCGACCGGCTTGCCTGCGACCATCCGGCGATCCTACAGCTGTAAGGACCGCAGGCTTGTGCAACCCGGCAAACACGCTTATACTATTTAGTTCCTGGAACCATAACTGCACACCCTGCATCGTGAAAGGAGCTTAAGTTTGGCTGTGACAATGAATAACGGCGATGGCGCTACGCTGTTTACCTCTGAGTCGGTTACCATGGGCCACCCCGACAAGGTCGCCGATCAGATCTCCGACGCCATCCTCGACAGTCTCATCGCCGACGACCCCAACGCCCGCGTGGCGTGCGAGACGCTAGTCACCACCGGCCTGGTCGTGATCGCAGGTGAGGTGACAGTCCACAATCACAAGGCCATCGAAACGCTCGAATCAGCCGAGCAGATCGCTCGCGACACCATCCGCGAAATCGGCTACACCGATCCGACTGCCCGGTTCGATTACCAGAGTTGCGCCGTCATCCGGACCCTCCATGGTCAGTCGGCCGATATCTCACAGGGCGTCACGGCCGACAAGAAGCAAAAGAAAGAGCAGGGCGCCGGCGACCAGGGATTGATGTTCGGCTATGCGTGCCGCGAGACCAAGTCGCTCATGCCCCTGCCTATTCAGCTTGCCCATCGACTGTCCGAGCGCCTGGCCGAGGTCCGGCAGAAGGGCCTGGTCAAGTGGCTGCGACCCGACGGCAAGAGCCAGGTCACCGTCGAGTACCGCAGGGGCGTTCCCACCCGGCTGGACACGATCGTGCTGTCCACCCAGCACACCGAGCACAAGCCCATCCTCGATCGGCGCGGCAACCTCAACGATCGAGGCAAGGCTGAGTTGATCCGCAAGGTCATCAAGCCCACCGTCACCCGCGTGTGCCCGAAGCTGTGGAACGACAAAATCACGTTCCACATCAACCCGACCGGACGATTCGTCATTGGCGGCCCGTACGGCGACACCGGGCTGACCGGCCGCAAGATCATCGTCGACACCTACGGCGGTCGCGGCTGCCACGGCGGCGGGGCCTTCAGCGGCAAGGATCCGTCCAAGGTCGACCGCTCGGCCAGCTACATGGCCCGGCACGTCGCCAAAAAAATCGTCGCCGCCCGGCTGGCTGACGAGTGCGAGGTGCAGCTAGCCTATGCCATCGGGGTCGCCGAGCCGGTCAGCGTGCTGGTCAACACCGGCGGCACGGGGCGCGTCGATGATGGTCGATTGGCGGCGCTCGTTCGCGAGCACTTCCCACTCAAGCCGTCCGACATGATCCGCTATCTCAAGCTGAAGCGCCCCATCTTCAAGGAGACCGCCCGTCACGGCCACTTCGGCCGCGAGCTGCCAACCTTTACATGGGAGGCGACCAACAAGGCCGCCGCCTTACGGCGCGCCGCCGGTAGGTAGCAGGGCGCGGGCGCCGAAATGGCCGTGCTCTGCCGTACGAACCCGGCGGGGCGCTGCGCGCGCCACTCTCGTTGTGATGAAAGAGAGACCACCCCGACCCACCCAAACGGGGCGTTACGGTACGTCGTACGTGCGGATGGTCGTGCGCTCGCTTGACGAGCCCTGCTCAGACGAGTCGCCCGATTCGGCCGACTCCTCGACACCCGGGGCCGACCCCTCCCACTGGCCCTTCTTGGCGTCGATCCATTCCTTCTTGGCCACCAAGCCATTGTCGTCAAAGTAGACATTGCACGTGATGTGCCGGTCGAAGTCCTGCCAGTTCCATACGTCGCCGGCCTTCTGATCGGGCTCGCCCAGCGTTTGCTCCACGTCCATGTGTGTAGCGAAGCCCTCACGGACCATCTGGAACCGCTTGTACGTCAGCTTCTTCTCACAGCCGGTCGCCAGCACCACCAGCGCCAGCGCCGCCACACCCACCAGCATTCTGCCCATACGGTTCATCACCAGAGTCTCCTGCTACTGCCGCCAGACTTCGCGGAGCCGATCCACCGGCACGCGGAAGTCCAGAACGTGCTCGGCATACAGGCGCCGCTGCTCTTCGCCCGGCGGGAAGTAGGTTACGTGCAGCAAATATTTCTCATTGGGCACAAGCGGCCGATCCCACGCCAGCCGGAACTGATAGGTCCGGGTGATCCGATCCCAGTATCGCCGTTGGTCGGCCACCGAGTTGACCTGCACTTGCCAGAACAGCAACCGATCGCCGGCACGCTGGGCAGTTGCCTTCTGGTACTCGTACAACTCGACGTGGTAGCGGCCGTAGGCCTTCATCGCGTCGCCCATCGCGTCGACCGGGCGCAGCACCACCTCCAGCCCGTCGGGGATCTCGTCGTCGTCGAAACTGCGGATCTTGGTGAACGGCAGGATCTCGACCTGCTTGGGCTCATAGAGACGTGGCGCCTCGTCGGACACGCTCGCCCCATCCTGCGCGCAGCCAAGGGCAAGCAGTACACCCACGCCGGCCATGCATGTCGCCAATCGGTTCATCATCACCCGCTAATGCCCACGCCGGGGCGAATGGTACGACCCAGCCCCCGTGCCGTCAAGCAGTCCAGCTCAGTCCGGCAGAACAGCACACGCGCAAACAGCCCAGAGTCGGCCTAACCAGCTCGCGTCAGAACTTGTCGCGTAAGGCGACGAACTCGTCCAGCATGGCCATGAAGTTCTCGTACCTGGTGTTCTTGGCCACGGAATGACTCGGGCCCAGGATAAAGCCGCCGCCCGGCGCGCCACGCTCCATGGCGAGGCGAACCTCGCGGCGCACGTCGTCGGGCGTGCCGGCGATCAGCGATTCGACACCCACCCCACCCCAGAACGCCAGCCGATCGCCGTACAGCTTCTTCAGCTTGCCGACCTCCATACCGGCTGTAGTCTGCAATGACTGATAACAGTCGACGCCCGCCTCGACGAACATGTCCATCAACGGGATCGTATGTCCGCAGCAGTGAAGAACGACCTGATCGGCCGTCTGCTTCACGTGCTCGACACGCTCCTTGAGATACGGCAGGCACATGTCACGAAACATCGCCGGCGAGATCAACGGGCCGTTCGTGCCGGCCATGTCCTGCTCCATCAGCACGCCGCCACAGCCCGGCCGGATATACCACCGATCCATCTGGTTCTGTTCCGCCACGCTCAACCGGTTGGCCGCGTGAATGACCTCCGGCTGAAGGGCATACATCATTAACCCGTGCTCCGTGCCGCCCGGCAAGGTCATGGCTGTGATCCCGCCCGAGACGCTGCACACATAGCGATCCCGGCCCAGATGCTCGATCACGTAGTCCAGCACTTCAAACACGGACGCGTCGGGCTCGAACGCTTTCGTCGGGCCGGCAAAGTCGGCTTCGCTGTAGGTCCTCGTTCCGCGAGTCGGATCGTGCACGACGCCGATCTCGTTCACGTGCGGCACGGCCTGGAAGATTCGGCCCTGGCGATCCTGCCACTGATTCTCGGCGATCCTTCTGGGCGGATCGGGCTTATAGTCCTTCGGCGGCAACACGCACGCCTCTTTCGGCAGAATCAGGTCGGCGCAGTTGATCTTGCGGTAGAATTCGACGGTGTCCTTCTTGAGGCTGTCGGCCACCTCGTCGCGCCGCCCTTCCCATAGCGCCACCTGAATGGCGATCTTGTTCCGCACGTAGGTCGGTCGGCCCAGTACCTTCTCGACCGTATCGTGGTCCACCGCATAGAACCCCAGCGGCACCCGATCGACGGCCTGCCGGGCGATAGCCGCCGTCACTCGCTCTTTCGAATTCACGTCGTGGCGCTCCAGGCCGATGGCGCGCGCGGCCGTTAACGGTCGGTCGCGATCTGTTCAGATCAAACCAACCCATGGGCATATTCGCCGACGCAAGTATGAGCTACAAGAGCGCAACGGTCGGGTGCCATGCCCAAGACCGTCGGCTCGGGTTGCCCGAGCCGAGCGGCGCGGGCATGTGCGCTTCATTGTGCGGTGGCCTCCATCCTTGGGGCGAGTGGCATGGCCACGCCCGACGTACGTCGGGATTGCGTGGGCATGAGTTCGTGCAAATGCCATCATACTGCCCGTGCGCCAAAGACCATGCCCACGCAGAGAGCGCAGGGGTCGAATCCCTCGCCGCCTCGACATGCTCTTACATTAACGCACGAACATCACGCACCGCTGGCGTGAGCATGCCACCCGCGATTCTGTGACCATGTGCGATCATGCCCCCACCGTGGCCGGAGATGCGCTAACCATCTCCCACGTCAGCGCCGTGTCGGCGGGGATGTCCTGCGTGACCGTCAGCCCGATCAGCTCGTGCAGGCGCGACGGTTCGATGCCGCCCGCGGGACGTTTCACCGCCACCATGTCAGGTCTAAGCACCTGACCGGCGGCGATGTCGACGGCGGCCACAACGCTTGCGCGGCTGAGACGCCGCACGTCGTTCTCGCAATCGGCGCAATCCAGATTGCCCTTTCCGAGCATTTGCTCGGCCTGACGGATGTCGCGGACGTACGCCGCCAAATCGTCCGGTTCGAGGCTGAAGGAATGATCGGGGCCGGCCTGGCTACGGTTGAGGGTGAAGTGTTTCTCGATCATGACAGCCCCAGCGGCGACTGCCAGCGCACCGGTTTCGACACCGGTCGTGTGGTCGCTGAAGCCGGTGGGCAGGCCGAAGCGATTCGCCAGCGCCGCGATCCTTCGCAGGTTGGCGTCGCACGGATCGGTCGGATAGCTGCTGACGCAGTGCAGCAGGACGAGCCGATCGGCTGCGTCGCGCTGCCGCAGCCAAGCGACCCCGGCGTCGATCTCATCGCCCTTGGCCGCGCCGGTCGAGACGATCAACGGCAGGTGCGTGTCGGCGGCCGCTTCGAGCAAGGGTGTGTTGGTCAGATCGCTGGAGGCAATCTTGATCGCCACCGGATCGAGCGAGGCCAGCATGGCTACGTCTTCGGGCGCGAACGGGGTGGCCAGAAACGCGACGCCGCACTGGCGGCAGTGGGTGCGAATCTCGGCAAACGCATCGGGCCAAAGCTCCAACTCGCGCAGCATCTCGTATTGATTCGATGCGCCGGCCGCACGGCCCTTCTGGTAGTCGGCCATCGAAGCCGATCGGGTCACCAACCGCTCGGCCCGAAACGCCTGGAATTTGACCGCATCGGCGCCCGCCTGCCGCGCTACGTCGACCATCTGCTTGGCCGTATCCACGTCGCCGTTGTGATTGACGCCGGCCTCGGCAATTACATACACGCGTTGACCGGGACCGACCACAGCGTCGCCGATGCGGATAGGGCACACCTCATGCCCACGCTGCTCTTGAGCGTGCAACTCGAATTCGCTGTCCATGATGACCTCTCCGTTAGCATCAGCGCCGGTGTTCCACGCCACGCGGTTCCACATGCCCGCGTCCGCCGCGGCGGACTTGGACACGCCACCCGAGGCGAGTGACGCCTCGAGGTCGCGCGTGCAATCCCGGTGCGACTCTACATGCCCGCGCGGCGCTTGGGCATGGCACCCGAGACTTGGGAATGCTACCCGCAAAGCACGCGCGCACGCCTCCACTATGTCTATCGGCATACGAGTGAATCTGCCCCCACCCACGGGCGCCGAGCGGGTCCGACAACGCGTTGTCTGACGCCGAGTAAGGCCTTCTGCTACAATCCGCCCTCTTGCCACGGAGCCATTGATGCCGTCTGGACGCGCACTGCGATTGCTGATCCTCGGGCTGGGGCACACCTGTGTCGACGCGTACGCGATCGTCTGGGTGCCCATGATGGTGTACTTCGCAGCCCGTCATAGACTCTCCCAGGAACAGGCCAGCATGATCCCGTCGCTCAGTGCGGTGGCCACCTCATCGCTTCAGCCGCTGATGGCCTGGCTGAGCGACCGCGGCTTGCCGCGAACGATCGCCCTGTCGGGACCGGCGGTAGCGGGGGTCGGCTTGGCGTTTTCGATCGTGTCGACCGATCTGTGGGCCGCGATGTTCTGGCTGGTCATCAGCGGGCTGGGCGTGGCTGTGTACCATCCCGAGGCGGCGGTGCTGGCGGGCGATTCACTGCCTCGACATCGCAGCCTGGCGACGGGACTGTTTCTGTTCACCGGCACGGTCGGGCTGGCGGCAGGCCCGGGCATCATCCCGTGGGTCAACCAGACCTACGGGCCGGCCAACAGTTGGCTGGTGGCACTGCCGGCCCTGGCGGCGGTGGTCGCACTGTGGGCGGCGTTCGGGCAGCGCCACACTCGCGACCTGTCCTCGCCGAAGCAGGTGCGTCTGATCGAGGCGTTCCGGGGCAAAATCATACCCATCGGTCTACTCGTGGGCGTGAACACGCTTCGGGCATTCAGCACGTTCGGCGTGTGTCTGGGTCTAAGCTGGCTGGCCGTCGCGCGAGGGGGCGACGAGGTGCTGGCGGGGCGTTTCGTGCTGGCGTTCGTGTTCTCGGGAGGCGTGGGTGGCCTGCTATGCGGCTACGTGGCACGCCGGCGCATCGAAAAGCCGCTATTGGTGCTTACGATGCTGGCTGCGCTGCCGACGATCTGGCTGATCCCCCTGCTTGCCGGATGGCATCTGTGGGCGATGCTGGTGGTGGCTGGCGTTCTGGCCAACGCGACCATTCCGGTCACCATCGCCATGAGTCAGCAGATGGTGCCGGCCGGGGCAAGACTGGCGTCGTCGTTACAGATGGGCGCCAGTTGGGGACTGGGCTCGGTGCTCGCCGGCAAGGCGGTAGGCGCGATCCAGCAGACCGAGCTCACCTTCGCCGTCATGGCGCTAACGATGCTGCCCGCCGCCGCCTGCGCGGCGCTCGTACCGCGTAGAGGGCAAGACGAGTCGCCCAGTTTCTGACAACCTTCGACCTCTGATCACGGCAGATCGTGCAGCACGCCTCCGCAGGTCACCCGGCCGGTCGGAGCCCGAACAGATACACCGCACCCTGGTTGCTGCCGCCTCCCGCACCGTCGGTGTCGGCCCCGGGTGCGGCAGCGGCCAGATCGCGGACGCGGCCGCGACTGTGCCAGTCCAGACCTGTCAAATCGCTGCCAAGCCGCTCGCCCGGCTGCCCGCCGATCTTCAGGCCCGGCAGCGATCCACCGATGTCGGCCAGATCGACCACGCGAGGCAGCGATGCTAGCGTCCGAGCGTAGATCACATAGATCGCGCCCGCCCCGCCGTCGGCACCAGGTGCGCCAATGGCGATATCGCTGTCGTAGTCCAGGTCGAAGTCGGTAATCGCCACCGCCGTGCCGGCCTGGTCGCCCGGCGCGCCGCGAAACTCCCATCCCATACCCATCGACGCGATGTCGCCGGCGTTGACGGCCGTCGTCTGGTCGGCCAGGCCTGGGGCATTCGGATCGTTCGGGTCGTATGGGTCGTCGCCAATGATCGCGTATACCTTGCCCGTGCCATCCCCCCAACCCGGCGCGCCGACGATCAGATCATCGACGTAGAAGTTGCCGTCGAGGTCGCCAAAAACGATGGACGAGCCAAACTGATCGCCCGCCTCGGCGCCATCCACGCGCCACATCTCGGGAGACTCAGGCATGTTCGGCCCCTGCGGGAGCATGAACTGCCCGCCCATGTCGTAATATTCCCACTCCGCGGCGACCACCCAGACCGACCCGGAGTTGGGCCCGCCGCCAAGATCGGCCGTCGGAGCGCCCATGGCCACGTCGGGGCCTTCGTTGGCATCCAGGTCGCCCCCACCGGCCAGCGCCCAACCCAACTGGGCAAAGTCGGACGGCCCGTTCGGATCAAGGTAGAAGACCGCGGCTCCGATATCCAGCGGCGAGAAGTACGGCGGGTCGGTCAGCGTCTGCACCGCCGCAAAGACGTAACCGCGCCCATAGCCTGGCGCGCCGATCAGCGGCCTGTCGCCGCCGTAGGTGATGTCTCCGATTGCTACCGACCAGCCGATGTCCCGTGCCGGGTGGGTCGCGGCCAGGTAATAGCCAACGCTGTTGCCAAAG
>CBFCZG010000040.1:0-19107 GCA_965602375.1 uncultured Phycisphaerae bacterium
GTGTAGAGGTAGTGGCCGGTCACGCAGCGGTGGATCCACCGAAGCTTCAGGCGGTTGTCGAGGGCATAGATGCAGTGGTAGCGGTCCTTCAGGAGGATGTCGCCGAAGGGTCGTTTGCCGCTCAGCCTGCATAGTCGGATCGAGTCGGGCAGCAGGCGAGGCAGGTCGTCGCCGGGACCGTCGCCCCAGTACTGGGAAAGCTCATTCCAGTAAGGCTCCATCTTCGGCGGCTTGGGCGTTTTGATCATCCGCCGGGTTTTTCCGGTTCGGCCGTCGAGGATGTGCAGCTCGTCACCGAAGGCGGCGATGACGTCGGCCCGGCCTCGGTTGTCGATGTCGGCCGCCTGGAACGGCACGTCTCGTGTAACCGGTTCGGGCTTGGAGACCGGTTTTCCTCGCCGCCACAGCACGTTGCCGTCAAGGTCCACCGCGGTGAGGCAACCGATGGTGTAGTATTTCCACTGCCGGCCCATCACGGGTGTCGGGTGGGCGAAGATCATTTCCTCGCGGCCATCGCCGGTAAGGTCGGCGAAGCGTACCTGTCGGCCCGCACTGGCGTCGCCAAGATCGACGCGGCAGCGCAGCTCGGCGGGTGCGTAGCGTGAAGAGCGTTTGGGCCTTGCCGACAGCGGGGTGGGTTTGAACCCGCCGCCCCGCACAACGAATTTGCGGAACGTGCACGCACCGTTGGCCATCAGCCCCACTTTGCCCAGTGCTGCGCGAACCAAGTCGGTCTTGATGAGCGTTTTGCCGTTGAGCGCGACGCGGACCGATGTGTCCGATGTGGCAACCACCAAACGTCGGTACGATTTCGAGGCGCTGACCTTTTCACTGGCCAGGATTCTCTGAACGGACTGCTCGAAGACGACCAGCTCGAGCCTCGTGCCATGCAGCACGGCGGCGGCGAATTGACGGCTATGTTGGTAGTTGAACACGATGCCGCATTCGCGCGGGGTGCCGGTTTTGAGTTCGGCCTCGATCGTCGCGGGGCCCACCTGTTTTTCGCCCATCATCAACAGGTAGGCCTCGTGCTTGGCCCCGGCGCCGATCGTCTGGGCGAGCACGTGCCGGCCGCCGACTTTGCGAACGCACCAGGAACTCTGGTCGCGTCGGAGTCGGCCGGGGCGGCCGCCGGTATGGTTGATCGGATCGTACCAGCCGTTGGGATAGGCGGGGCGTGGGAGGCAATAGTATTCGCCCTGTGCGGTGAAGTCGGCGAGCAAATGTCCGAGGTCGAACGTAGAGAAGTCTTCGTCCGCGAGCTTGCGCATGCCAGCCATAGTGATCAGCCTTTCACGCTGCCGAGCGTCAGCCCGGCAATGATCTGCTTCTGGAGCACCAGAAAGATACTGAAGGTCGGAGCGAACAGAATCACGATTCCGGCGAACAGCGCGGGCCATTCGGCGGCGTATTGCTGGGTTACGGTCAGGTAGTAGAGGCCGACCGGCAGAGTCTTTAATTCCGGATTGGTGATGAAGACGAGGGCGAAGTTGTACTCGTTCCAGATGAAGATGAAGTTGAAGATGGCGGCGGTGGTCAGTCCGGGCGCGGCCAAGGGAAAGTATATCTTGCGGAACGTGGCCATTTCGCCGCAGCCGTCGATGGCGGCCGACTCGGACAGCTCGCCGGGCAGCGAACGGAAGAACCCGGTCAGCAGGAAGATGGTGAAGGGCAGCGATCCGGCTGCGTAGATGATCGTCAGCCCAAAGCGCGAGTCCATGAAGACGAAATCGATGGCCTCGATTCGCCAGGTGCGCAGCATCAGATAGAGCGGTACGAGGGTCAACTGCCCGGGAATCGCCAGGGCGGCGATGAAGCTGTAGAGCACAGCCTCGCGGCCTGGGAACTCCAGGCGCGTGAGCGCGTAGGCAGCCATCGATGCGACCAGCATGATCAACCCGACCGCGCCGACGCTGATGAGCGCGCTGTTGACCATGTAATTGCCCATACGTGCGATCGACCAGGCGCGCGAATAATTGACCGTCCATCGGTCGAAGCCGTTGGCGTGGGCGGCAGCCAGAACGACGACGACGGCTGCGGCGCCCATGACGATGCGAGCTATCAGGCTGAGTCGACGCGCGGTTCGGGCCTGCTCGCTGAGTCGTCCGGTCCGGTAACTCAGGGCAACGATCCCGCCGACCAGCAGCAGGGCGACGACGGCGGCGGCGATCGCCAACGGGCAGTTCGGATCGACGAACTGCGTCAGAGCCCGACCGGGGTGCTGCACGAAGTCGGCGCTGGTGCCCATGCTGGTGATCACCACCCAGACAAACGCCAGGACCGAGAAGCTCACCCACAGGGTCTTGACCGCGTAGAGCACGGCGAGGCGGGTCCACTCGATCGCGGCCAGGATCACCACCCCCACCGTGAACCACACCAGGATCATGAAGGGGGCTTCGATCGTTTCCGTCGCTGCCAGGATGAGCTGTTCGGTCGCCGCCATTGCCGCTCGACTCGCGCTAGAACTCCAGCTCGTCGCGCCCGCGCAGGTTGCGCAGGGCCATCGCCAGGATGACAATCAGCAACAGCAACACCACCGCCATCGCGGTGGCAAAGCCCATCTGGTAGATGTTGTCGCGGTTGCTGAAGGCCAGTTCGTATTGTCTGACACTGATCACGCTGCTCTTCTCGTCGTGGGTGATGGCGAAGGCCTGCACGAGGCCGAACACCTTCAGGCTGCCGATAACCCACAACGTCAGGGTGATCATGATCACTTCCTTGATCATGGGCAGGGTGATGTGGAGGAACACGTGCCGCTCGGTCGCGCCGTCGACGCGTGCGGCTTCGAAGTAGGTGGGCGGGATCCGCTGCATGCCCGCCACCAGGAGGATCATCTGCGATCCGACGCCGGCCCACACCCCTGCGCTGATAATGGCGTAGAACATGTGGTCGGCACTAAGCCACTCGATGGGCTCGATGGAGATGGCCTGAAGGAGGGAGTTGAGCAGGCCGTTGCGGACGTCATACATTCGCTGCCACAGCACGGCCACGCCCACCACCGAGATGAACGAGGGGAAGAAGATCATCGTCCGGTAGAACTTCTTGCCGCGCAGGTTGGGAAGGTTCAGCGCGCCGGCGAACAGAAACGCGTACAGGAAGTGAAAGACACCGCCGACGACCATGTACATGAAGTTGTTCTTGACGCAGGCCCGGAAGAAGCTGTCGCCGTCGGTCACCGCGTAGAGCCACCAGAACAGCACGCCCGCCAATAGAAGCAGAAGCGGCATCCAGGCCCAGGTTCGGATTCGCCCGAGCGAGCGTCGCGACAGGCCCAGGGAGTTGAAGCGTGGAAGGAAGAACTGGCAGATCAGACCGACCGCCGCACCCAAGGCGATCACGCCTGCGATCGCCCATGCCTGCTCGAAGACGGTATCACCAAACAGCAGGCGGAAGTTCTGCAAGCCCACCCATTCGGCCCGAGGCGAGAACCCGGTCCATGTGTGCAATGCGATCCAGAACGCCTGTATGGCCGGCCAACCCACGAACGTAACGAACAGCACCACTGCCGGGGCCAGCAGCATCGCCGCGACCGCGCCCTGACGCAAACGTGGGTATTTGCCGCGTACGATCAACTCAGGTCCCCTTGCCGATCTTGCGATAATGTTCCTGCGATCGCCGCTCCAGTTCCTCGACGAACTCCTCGGGCGAGGAATTGTCACTGCGGATCACGAAGAACCTGTTTGCCGTTTCGGTGAAGACAAACTTGAACCATTTGGGCGAGTACCATTGCGGCCCCTCGCTGAGGAAGTCGTCGGCCGTGGCGTTGACCATGCGCGATTCGATGTCGCGCAGGGCCGGCGGGAAAGCCACGCCTTTGACGGCCGGGATGTAGTTGAGCTTTTCGACCATCGCCTTCTGCGCCCGGGACGTCAGGTAGCGCAGCAGCAACACGGCGCCCTCGTGCTCGTCGCCGTCACGAGGCACGGCGTAGCCCTGAACGTGGCAATTCATCTTGTACGGGTCGCCCGTGCCGTCCTCGACGGGTGGGAAGAAGAAGCAGCCCAGATCGAAGACTTCGGGGTCCCAGCTTCGCGTCCCGGCGATTTCGGTGGGCAGCCACGTACCGGTGTGCAGGAAGGTGCATCGGCCCGTGCCGAAGTCGCGCTGGGCACCGGGCCACTTGCTGGCCGAGAAGCCCTTCATCCAGAAGTTCTCGTCGCGCCAGCGTCGCAGCCGTTGGGCAATCTCGATATATCTCGGGTCCGCGTCGGGTCCGGCGAAGCGAGGCAGCCCGCCGGTCACACTCTGGTGATATGCGTCATCGCCGATGATGCGAGTGACCAACTCGCCCCACCAGTCGGTAACGTAGGTCATGCCGTCCTGGGCGATCGGTTCCTTGCCGGCGGCGAGGGTCTGCCGACAGATTTGCTCGAACTCGGCGGCGGTCTCGGGGATATCGTCGGGGTCTCGGTCGATCATCTTGAAATGGACGCGGTTATAGTACACGACCGACGTCTGCGCCATGCGCGGCAGGAGATACATAACCCGCTGGCCCACCGGATAGGGATTGCCGCTGACGTGGCGGTCCTCGTGGCTAATCTCGTAGCGGGCGCGATCGACCACCCAGCCGTAGAACTCACTTCGGAGCGAGCGACTCGGATCATCGTAGGCCGTTTCGCTGTCGAGGATGCCCTTCTCGACCCACTCGGGCTTGATGCCGGGCCCCGGCGGCAGGGGCTGGTCGAGCGCCAGCGCCAGGTTCTCACGCATCAGGATGCGCAGCTCGTTCTGAGAGCCGGTGATCAGATCGGGCACGTCGGAGCCGGTGAGGAAACGTCCCCGGTTGGCCGACAACACCCAGCGCCCGTCCCAGCGCTGTACGACCGCGTAATCCGGATGCAGTCTTACGAAATCCTCGAAGGCACCGATCGTGTAGGCCGGGTGCAAGCCCTCAAAGGTCAGGATCATCTGCGCTTCGAACCGGGGGTGCGCCCGGGCAAATGCGCGGTAAAGATCCAATCGGCTGCTGCGGTCGAAGCGGCCCAGCGCCGAGGCAAGTCGTCGGACATAGTCCAGCTTCAGGCCACGGTACTGCTCGACGAGTTGCGGATCGGGCTCGTCGGGTGGGGGCAGGGGTCGACCGAAGCATTCCCGGTAGCCTTTCGCGACGGCGGCGTCGACCTCGGGCCACGCCGCCCGCAGTGCATGCCAGTACTCTATGGTGTCCGGGCCGAACGGATGCTCCGGGGCCACGTTGGCGGGCGGTCCGGCATAGAACAGCTGCATGGGCTCACCCGGGCCGAACATGCCCGCGTAGATGATTACCTTCTTACCCGGATAGGCAAGCTTCTCCTGCATCAGGTCCCACAGCAGGACCCCCGACAGGATCACAGCAACTGTAGCGATCAACGCATTAAACAAGCGCATCCGTCGGCTCCGCTCAACACGAAATCGGCCTAGTGTAGCCGGGAGGAGGTGCGGTCGCCAGCGCAGGCGGGTCGCACTTGCCGTCTCGTCTCCCACGGGCCCCCGTGGCAGCACGAACGCCATCCGGGTAGCATGGTTCTCGCCGGACGTCTGAACGGGTCAATGCTGAGGATGCGTATTTTGGAGTTAGGTGCGAGCATGCGGAACAGGTTGGCTGTGCTGGTGTGCGGGTGGCTGCTGGGCGCCGCCGCCGGATGCGATCAGTGCGAGCCGCCGGTGAGCGAAGTGAAGCTTCCCGTCGATCAGGCAAGGCTTTCTTCCGTCTGGTCGGACCCTGCCCACACACGGATCAGCGTGGTGGCTACGGAACATCCGTATCCGTTTCCGTCTGACGCGATCGACTGGCTTGTCCATGTGCTGAGCGAGCGGATGGGGCTCGAGGTGGATGTTGTGCACGGTGGGGATCCCGGTCTGCCTGCCGACGGACTGCTGAGCGCGGCGGAGATCATCGCAGCCGGTCTGGATATGATGCCGGCAACCAGCCATCCGGCGGTGGTGTTGATCGAGGTCGATCAGTTCGCTGTGGCCGATGCAACGTTCGGCTTCATGCACTACGAGAATACACCCAGGCCGGTCGCGGTGGTGTGCGTCAGCCGGCAGGCCGCGCTCGACTGGCATATCGGGCCGATCACGCCGGAAGTCATCGAGGCCATGACGCTCGTGCACGAGGTAGGGCACTGGTTCGAGGTGCCGGCGCGGGATCATCATCTCTCCAGCGTCGACCGGCAGCACTGCACGCATGCGCGGTGCGTGATGTACAAAGGCAGCCGAGTGGGGCCTTGCGCCGTCTTTGCGAACCTTTTGACGGGCCCACCGCTGGGGTTCTGCGCAGATTGTGCCGAGGAGTTGGCGGAGATGGCCAGGCGACGGTCGTTTGTAAACCCCTGACGTGCTGACTCCTGCGTGGTCACGCCGTGACGCCGGCCAGTTCGGCCACGTCGACCGTTACGGGACTGACGCACTCGATGACGGGCAGATCGGCGAACAGCCTTCGCGCTTCGGCGGCGAGGTTCCGGACCGCTCCCGGGGAAAGGGAACCGACGACGATTGCCTCGGGTCGCCCGCGGTCGGCATCGTCGAGACTCACGACCGTCCGGTCGTGCCAGGTTTGACCCGCGCCGGACGGGTCGATGACCGTCGGAACGTTTATCCGCAGGTCGTCGAGGCACTCGAGAACTTGCTCGGCCCCCTTACCGCGGCCGTACAGTGCCACCCGACGCAGAGATAGTTGGCGGGCGTGCTGTGTAAGAACGCACTCCGCCTCGTTCATACCGAACATCGCCCGAAACCGCTGTTCGGAGAGCGGCTGCCGCCCGGCGCCGCCATCGTTGATCCAGTCGCGTCCCTCTCGCAGACCGTGCTCGTAACCCACCATCGCGCCTTCCTTGCGTGCGATTCGGGCGTATCGCTCCACGGTTTGTGCGATCATCGCCCGACGTCGCCGCTCGGGCGCATATCGGTCCCACAGCCTGATGTTGTTGCGTGTGAGAAACCGCAGCATGCGGTCGGCGTCACGTCCGCCTTCGGCCCGCTGGTGCGTCACCCTGATATCGTCAAACCATACGACGGTCTGCCCGGCGTGCCACAAACGGCAGCAGAGATCGTACTCCTCTCCGTAGTAACCGTAGTCCTCGGGGTACCCCCCAAGGTCGAGCATGACATCACGCTTGATGGCCGCGCCGCAGCCGATAAAGACTCCAGGCAGTCCTCCCGTTTCGTAAGGGGGGGTCTTCGTATGAAGGGTCTGCTTTCCGGGGGCGTGGTGATCCGCTCGGGAGACGAGGCATCCGAACGCGCCGAGATTCGGCCAGAGGTCAAACGCAGCCGGTATCGCCTGAAGACTCGTGCGATCGATCAGGCTGTCGTCGTCGAGCATGACAAGATAAGGCGCCCGCGCGGTCTCGGCGCCCGCGTTGCGCGCAGCCGCGTAGCAGTTGTGGTCCAGTTCGACCAGACGCACCTGGGGGAACCGGCCGGTCACAGCTTGGGCTGTGCCGTCGTCGCTGGCATTGTCGACGACGACGATCTCCGCCAATCCCTCAGCAGCCGACGACAAGGCCCCAAGATTGGCCAACAGAACGTCGCTGCGGTTACGTGTTGCCATGATGATGGAGCACGTTGGACTTCTCATGGTACTCTCCACGATTTTGGACTAGGAGGCGGACACCGCAGTCACGACCGGCGGTGGCGCCCGTCGTGGCCGTGCGGGACGTACCGCCTCGGTCAACTCGTCACGGTTCTGGAGCCAGTCGGACAGGTCGGACGCATCCACGGGCAGATTTCCAAGGCGCGACAGCTCGACGGCGGCGGCGGCACTGCCCAGATAGGCCGCCTGCGCCAGGCTCGAGCCTGAGGCGAGGGCCAGCGTCGCCGTGGCCAGCAAGGCGTCGCCACACCCCAATCGGTCAACCGTTCGATCGGAAAGGGCCGGCACGTGTTCACTCAGCAAGCGGTCGCTCCAACCGCGGGAAGCCGGGTCCTGGCTCTGGCGGTCGAAGGCAACCAGCCCCCGCTTGCCCAACGTCACCAGCAGCGCGCGCGTCTGGGTCTGCTGCATGCACTGCCATGCCACGGTAGACAACCCACTGTCGAAGTCATTCAACGAGGATCGAAGCTCCCGCTCGGTCGGGCAGAGCAGGTCGGCGTCGGCGAACCTGAGCAGATCCCCGCGTGTGCCGCTCACGTCTGCTGAGACGATGTTGCTCTTGCGCCCCATATCGGCGGCCACGCGGCCCCACAGGGCATCGGAGACCATTCCGTAGCCGAAGTCACACCAGATGACCGCATCGGCGTGGCGGGCCTGCTCGACGATGATCGACGCGGCCTGTCGCTCGGCGTGGCTGTCCAGCGGATGGGGATGCCCTTCGTCGAGCTTGAACAGCTTCGTCTCGTCGACCAGGAAGCGGGTCTTGGTGACCAGCGCGGGCCTTACCGGCATGAGATGGTGCTCGATGCCGGTGGCGGAAAGAGTGTCGCCGAGCCCGTCGGAGGGGGCGTCATTCCCGATCGCCGTCACCAGACAAGCGGACGCGCCCATGGCCGCCACGTGCTGAGCCACGACGGCCGCGCCGCCCAGGTAGGTGCGCTCGTCCAGCCCGGTCAGACACACCATCGGAGCCTCGCTGGCGAGGTCTTGGGCGTCGCAGAAGACATAGCGATCGACGATGGCGTCGCCGATCACCAGCACCCGCGCACCGGCAAAACGCCGCACCAGATCGAAGAGCGAAGTGCCGGTGATCTCGTGCCGGGTGCAGAACGACGCCAGGCGCTGATACTCCATGCTGGCGGTCTGGCCGAGTTGCTCAATCAGACGCGTGGACGAGAAGACAACCTCGCCACTGCTGAAGATGACACGGCCACCGCCGCACTCGACGGCCTCGCGTTCGCGCAGGAAGTTCGGATCGGACGAGTTCTGGTACTCGTGGCCTTTGACGTAGACGTCGGGGTGTATCGCCGAGATCAGTTCGACCGCGGTGGGGTACGGATCGACGTACACGTAGTCAACCAGTTCCAAGGCAGCCAGGTTTTCGGCTCGAAGCTCCTGAGGGACGTAGGGGCGTGAGGGTCCCTTGTCGATCTGGGAATCGCCGGTAAGCGAGACGATCAGCAGATCGCCCTGGCGGCGAGCGAACTGGAGGTATCGAACGTGGCCGGGGTGAACGATGTCGAAGCATCCGTGGCAGTGGACAACCGTCCTGCCTGCCTGCCGTGCCGCCTGCACCACCTGCCGCAGGGCCGGCAGATCGACGATCTTGCGGTGCAGGTCGCCTGCTTCGAAGCGAGTGGAAGTATCGCCGCCCGGTGGGTCCATAACCCTGTTATCGGCCGCTCGTCGGCCAGGCCTACAGGGAGGTTCGACCTTGGGAACCGGGAAGCCCAGAGATGCTCTAAGGTTGGCCTCAAAAAGGAGTTATGACCTGACCCACAGAATCGTAATCAACCCCGGGCGCCCTGCGCTGGACATCTCGGTCGGCCGTCCCGTCGCCGGCGGAGAGGCGGGCGCCTCGCCTGAGAGATACCGACAGGGCGGTCGGTAGGCGATCAGCGGCTGCCGGCAACGACTTCGGGCTTGCGGAACGCTCGCCGAATGATCTCGTCGTGCGGGCTGACGGCTTTGGGAGCGGTCTGCTCGCGCCACTTCTCGGGCAGCCGGGCGAAGTACTCGTAACCTTTGCCCATGTACATCGCGTCGAGGATCGCCGCTGCCACCATCGCCTCGGCCACGGGGTAGATTCGCGGGCAGATGGTGACGTCCCGCCTGGTGATCGCCGCCAACTCGGCCTGCTCCATCTTGGCCATGTCGACCGAGGCCTGCTTCTTGGAGATGGTGGGTGTGGGCTTGACCGCTAGCCGGATGCGGATCTCGTCGCCATTGCTGATGCCGCCGAGCATGCCGCCTGCGTAGTTGGTGCGGAACCGGACGACCCCGTTCCCATCGAGGTAGGGCTCATCGTTCCATTCGCTGCCGCACATGGCCGACGCCGCCGTGCCCCCGCCGATCTCCAGCGCCGTCACCGCGCCGATGCTCATGATGCCGTGGGCGATGGCGGCGCGCAGCTTGTCGAAAACCGGCTCGCCCAGCCCGCCGGGCACACCTCGCGCGATCACCTCGATGGCCCCGCCGCAGGTGTCGCCATCTTCGCGGACCTTAAGCAGATCCTTGATCATGGCCTCGGCGGCCTCGAGGTCGCAGCAGTTCAGGTCGTTCTTGCGGTAGTTTTCGGCCACCTGCTCGAACGTAAGCGATGCGGCCTTGATGCCGTGCGATTCGACGACGTGACCGAGCACTTCGATGCCCTCACGGGCGAGAACTTGCTTGGCGACCGCTCCACCGGCGACGCGGGCACAGGTTTCGCGTCCGCTGGCCCGGCCGGCGCCGCACCAGTCGGCCCATTCGCCGTACTTGAGGAAGAAGGTATGCTCGGCGTGGCCTGGCCTGATTAGGTCCTTCACCGTGCGGTACTGGTCGACGTGAATCTTCTGCGTATCCACGTTGTAGATGATCATGCCGACCGGTGCGCCGGTGGTTATGCCCTCCAGCAGTCCCGCGAAGACCTGGACCTGGTCGGTTTCCTTGCGTGGCGAGTCAAGCTTGCTCTGGCCCGGTCGCCGCTTGTCCAGTTCGGCCTGGATGTGTTCGACGTTCAGCTTCATGCCTGGCGGCACACCATCGGCAATACAGGCGAGTCCTCCGCCGTACGACTCGCCGCAAGTGGTGATTCGGAACAGGCGTCCGAACGTATTGCCCATCATGGTGAAGTATCCTCCAATAAGTGCTCTTCGATCAGTTCCAAGTCGGCACCGAGGTCCTGCATTAACGAGGCGAACTGGGGAAACGTCACGCTCGCGGACTCGGCGGTGTCGACAGTAACAGGCTCCTTGGCGGCCAGGCCCGCCACGGCCATGGCCATGACCACTCGGTGGTCATCATGTCCGTGCACCGAGCCGCCGCGGATCGGCGAATGTTCGACGACCAGACCGTCGGGCAGTTCCGTGCAAGACACGCCGAGCCCAGCCAGCTCACCGGCCATCGCGGCAATCCGGTCGGTTTCCTTCACTCGTGCCTGCGGCACGTTGGTCAGTGTGGTGGTGCCCTCTGCCACAGCGCCGACGACGGCCATCGCGGGCAGGGCGTCAGGAGTGGCGTTCAGATCGAGCTGGACGCCGCGAAGCGATCCACCTCGAACGCGGACGCAGGTTGGCGTGACCTCGATGTCCGCACCCATCTGTCGCAGGTAATCGACGACGGCCTTGTCGCCCTGGGCATCGCTGAAGTCCAGACCGAGGATTTCCACATCGGCGTCGGTAATCGCAGCCGCGCAGAGGAAGAAGGTGGCCGACGAGAAGTCGGCCGGTATACGGCAGGTAAACCCCCGATAGCCCTGACAAGGATCTACGGCAAATCGCCGGAAGTCTTCGTTCGTGTAACGGATTTCCTGGCGATCGAGCCAATCGAGCGTCATCTGCACGTACGGCTGTTCGTTGAGCTTCGTCACGACAATCTCGGTGGGCTCGGTCGCCAACGGGCAGTTGATAAGCAGGCTGGAAAGATACTGGCTGGTGACCGCTTCGATGCTCGTGCTTCCGCCACTCAGTCGCCCGCCGATCACGGCCGGGGCGCACCCATTATTCCGCGTGCTGACGGCGGATGCCCCAAGCTGGCGAAGGCTCGCCAGGAGCGGCTCAAGAGGCCGGCGCCGGATTTGCTCGTCGCCGGTGAACACGGCCGACCCCCCATCGGCAGGCAGCAGCGCCGCAGACGATACGGCCACACGGAGCGTGGTGCCGGAGTTGCCTACATCGATCACGTCCAGGGGGCACGACACCTGCCCGCCCGTTCCATCGACGAGCCATTGCTGCGGGTCGTCGGCGCGGATTTGCGCTCCCAACGCGCGGTAGCACTCAACGGCCGCCCGCGTATCCAGAGAGTCCAGTGGGGCCTCGATCCGGGAGGAGCCTTCCGCCAGCGAGGCAATGGCCACCGCACGGATGGTGTGCGACTTGGAGCCAGGGATCGCCACCGATCCCCGCAGTCGGGATGGGCAGGAACGCAGTTTCATGGCTAGACATCAGCAAACAGCGGGGCCGAACCCCGCAGATACGCCCGTTGCAACCATTCTAGTGGAATGTCGCCCGAAGGATCAACGCGGCAGCGCTGCGGGGCGCACCGCCGCCCGGGTTCGCTAGCCGGTCAGTAGGCATAGCGGAGCAATAGCTCTTTGCTGCGTAAGACGCCCTCGTGATCGTCGGTCTTGCCCTCGTACTCGATGCCGAAGGGATTGGCGTAGCCGGCCTGCCGGAAGATCTCCATCGCGCCGGCGGCGTCGATCTCGTTGCACTCGCCCTGTGCGTCGAAGCTTAGGAACTTGGCATGCGTGGCGTAGGCATACGGGGCGATCTTGGCCAGCGACGCAAGTTTGTCCAGGCCCTCCGGCCAGTTGAGAAAGTCGGCCAGCAGCCGGAAGTGCTCTGAGCCGACGGCCTCGACGACCTGCACCATCACGTCCGGGTTCTGGCTGATGCCCCAGTGATTCTCCATCAGGACGACCAGGTTGTAGGTCTCGGCCCGTGCGGCCAGCTCGGCGAAGCTCTCGGTGCAGGCCTTGATGGCGTCTGGATCGTCGGGGCGCTCTCTCGCTCCGGAATTGGCTCGGAAACACCGGGCGCCCAGGGCCGCGCACACATCGAACCACTTGTGGTGGTTCTCGACGGCCTGCTTCCGCTTGCCCTTGTCTAACGCCGCCAGGTCACCATGCCCGTCGACGGCTATACCCAGAACCGAGCAACGAACGTCGGCGGCGGCCTTCCGCAGGTCGCGGACGTAGCCGTCCGAGATGCTGCTCTTGGCGGGCGCGTCCGGGTCGCGGTAAACGAAGAAGGGTGAGTTGAGCTCGACCATGTCGATCCCGAACTCCTCAACGGCCACGCGGGGGAATTCGGTTAGCTTGAGCGGCTTGTCCTCGCGACCGAATCGACGGTGAATACTCCATCCTGCCAGAGAGATTTGCATGGTCACACCTACATGCCAAACGGCCCCGGAACAGGGCCGTTCGGTCTTGTATACGGTTAGGATCGTCGGCAGACATCGCCGCCTGATGCGCCCAGGATTACGCCAGGACCCGATCCATTTCGCGACTACAGCGCTTGACGACCTTGGGATCGTCGTTGAAGTTCAGCCACTCGTACGTAACCGGGCCCTTGTAGCCGACCTTCTTGAGGGCCGCAACCACGGCCGGGTAATCCACATGCCCCTTGCCGAGCGGCACCTCGAAGCCCTCGGGGAAACCCGTCCAGGTCACGCTGCCGTCGGGATTGCGCCTCTTGAGATACTCCTTGAAGTGCACGCGCTTGATGGCTTTGCCCAGGATGCGGACCCAATCGGCGCTAACCCCATAGGGTACGTTGTTGGCCACGTCGTAGTACGAGCCGACCCAGGGGCTCTTGAAGCCGCGAATGAAGTCACGCATCTCCAGCGGGCTGAGCAGGAACTTGTTCCACACGTTCTCGACGCAGATGGCCGCCCGGTACTTCCTGGCGGTAGGCAGGGCCGCCCGGATCTGCGCCCGAGAGGTTTTATAGGCCTCGTCGTAGGGCACTTCGGGGCACTTGGGGATGAAATCAGCATGGACACAGCCCGGCACGACCAGCAGGGCCCCGGCCTTGAGCTGCCCGGTGACGCGGAGGGCGTCCTTGAGAAACGCCAGCGACTTGCGGCGGACGCCGGCCTTGGGATCGGTCAGCGACATGCCCCACCATGCCCCGCTGGCGACCGAGACGATTTTGACGCCCGCCTTCCGCGCGGCGGCTCGGATCTGATCGCACCGCTTCTGACTCGTGCGATGGGTGAGTTCGCCCTCCGGCGCGATGCAAAGTTCGATGCCCTCGAAGCCCGCCTTGGCGGCCTCAACCAAGGCGTCCTCGATACTCTTGGTGCCGGCCATCCCTCCGGGGAACGCCCAATAACTGATCGACTTAATCATTTTTCGGTCTCCTGTCTCCACTTCATCTGGTTGCACGGGTCAAGCCGCTCTTCCGCCAACCGGGGCGACCGGGGCGCCATTGTCGCCGTGGTCACGCGTCCGTCAACTTGGCTTTGAGGATTTGCTGGGCCTTGGCCGGGTCGACCCGACCCGGATAGGCTTTCATCAAGAGCCCCATAGCCTGGCCCATTTGCCTTGGTCCGGTCAGGCCGTGTTCGACCAGCAGCCGGTCGATGGCCTCGCCCAACTCCTGTTCGCCCATCACCTGAGGCAGGAACTCTTCGACGATGGTGAGTTCCTGACGCAGGCCGTCGACACGATCGGCCGCACCGGCCTGCCGGTATTCCTCGATCGATCTGGCGAGGCGCTTGGCATAACGGCGCAATACCGACACGTCGTCCGCCTGCTTACCGGACCGCAGATCCTCGTTTTTCAGTTCGTTCAGGAGCATGCGCACCGTGCTCAATCGCTGCTTGCTACCGGCCTTGAGGGCAGCTTTCATCTGCTCGTTCAGTCTCTGGCGAAGGTCCATAACACTCTCCCGCATCCAAGCGTAGATGAATAACGGTTTTACCGGCACCCTCGGCAACGGGTGCCCTTTAAGTCTGCCGCTATAGGACCGCTAATGCAAGGGGTCACGGTGCGGACAGGGTCGCCAAGTCGTGGACTCCGAGCGCACCACGATTTTCTCAGACGAATTTGCTCCGCGTTTTTTTGTATCTTAAGTTCCCCGTGAATCTTTTTAAACTTCGCCAACCACAGGAGCAAGGAGAGACACGATGGGACTTACGGTCTTCAACGCGAATACGCTGAGCCTGCTGAACCAGATTAACCAGATTAGCACGGCGCAGAGCCTGTCCATGACCCGCCTGTCCACCGGCTCGAGAATCAATACCGGTGCGGACGACCCGGCGGGCATGATCGCTTTGCAGGGGTTCAACGCCGAACTGAAGGCGACCGAGGCGGCCATCGACAATGGCCAGCGTGCGGACGCCATGCTGGGCGTGGCCGATGCGGCTATGGGTGAGGTCAGCACGCTGCTGAACGAGGTTGTCTCGCTGGCGTCCGCTTCGACCAGTTCGGGCGGTCTGAGCCAGGCGGAGATCGCGGCCAACCAGGCGCAGATCGACCAGGCCATCGGCGCGATCGATCGAATCGTTCGCACCACCCAGTTCAACGGCAAGAAGCTGTTGGATGGCTCGCAGGCCATTCGGACGTCGGTGACAGCCGGAGCCGGCAACGTCAGCGACGTTCACATCTACAGTCGAAGCAGCAATCAGGACAGCAGCACCGTTCAGGTGGAGGTCGACACCGCGGCGGCCAAGGCCCAGGCAGACAGCTACGCAACCACCTCGGCCAGCACCGCAACGACCATCCTGATCACAGGTGATTTGGGAACGGCCACGATCGATATCGCCGCGGGTGAGAATCTTTCCTCGGTAGCTGCGTCGATCAACACGGTGACCACCGAGACCGGTGTGGTGGCGTCGGCTGCGGCCGGTAACGACAGTCTGCACCTGATCAGTCAGGAGTACGGCAGCGATGCATTCCTGTCGGTGCAGAACCTCAGCGGCGACTCGACCAACTTCGGCGATCAGGCCCGAACCGAGGGCACCGATGCGGTCGCCACGGTCAACGGCTCGCAGGTTACCGGCGACGGGCTTGATGTCTCGATCAACACGAACGGGATCAGCGGCTCGTTCAGCATCACCAGTGCGGGTAACGACGTCGCCGACACGGCGACGATCAGTATCTCCGGCGGGGGAGCGACGTTCCAGCTCGGGACCCAGTCGAGCACGCGGGCGACGATCGGCATCGAGTCACCGATGAGCTATAAGCTGGGCACCGCGACGCTGGGCTACCTCTCGAGCCTCAAGAGCGGCGGGAGCAACTCGCTGACCAGCGACGCCAATCAGGCGCTAACCATCGCCCGGGAGGCAGTCAGCCAAGTGGCCGTCGCACGGGGCAGAGTCGGCGCGTTTCAGAGCCTTCAGGTGCAAACATCGGTCAACAGCCTCACCGCCACAAAGACCTCGCTGAGTTCGGCGCGAAGCCAGATCGCCGACGTGGACTATGCCGAGGAGACCGCAGAACTCGGCCGGCAGAACATCCTGCTCCAGTCGGCAATGGCCTTGCTCGGCGTGGCCAACCAACAGACGGCCTCCATCCTGTCACTGCTCTAGGCGACGGGGACGCCTCGACAGGGGAGAGCGCAATCAAGAGGGATCGGGGTCTGCGGACCCCGGTCCCTTACTTTTTTGTGCGAGGGCTGAGCGGATGACTTGCCAGCAGGCAGCCGGTTCGATAAATGCTGGTGCATGACGCAAGAGCCGAAACGGTTCGACCTCAAAGCCACGTTGTGCCTGATCGGTGCGGTCCTCTGCTGGAGCGCCGTGCCGCTGTTTCTGAAGCACTTCACCGTTTTTATTGACGGCTGGACGGCCAACGGGCTGCGCTATCCGCTGGCCATGTTCGTGTGGCTTCCCTGGCTGGTCGCTCTGCTCCGTCAGGGCCGCCGGGCGAGCAGCTTTTACGTGCGGGCGCTGGTGCCAACATCGGTGAACCTGGCGGGCCAGTGTCTGTGGGCGTGGGCACCGTACTACATCGATCCGGGGCTGATCGCGTTTGTGATCCGCTTGAACGTCATCTGGGCGATCATCGCCGCCATGCTCATCTTCGCCGATGAGCGCGGCCTGATAGGCAGCGGACGCTTCTGGCTGGGACTGACGCTGGCGATGACCGGCTTCGTGGGGGTAAGCATCTACGGCGGCGCCCTGAAGGGCGGAGCCACGCTGGTCGGTGTTGTGCTGACGCTGGCGTGCAGCCTGATGTGGGGGCTCTACAGCGTGACCGTGCGATGGTCGACGCGCGACGTGGGTGCGAGGTCGGCCTTTGCCCTGATAGGATGCTACACAGCTGTGGGAACCCTGATTTTGATGTTCATCCTGGGCGAGCCGGCTCGGGCAACAACCATGCCGCTGGGAAGCTTTGTGTTGTTGGTGATCTCGGCGCTGGTGGGAATCTCGACTGCGCACGTACTGTTCTATGCGGCGCTGGCGCGGCTGGGCCGGACCCTTTGCAGCGGGGCGAGTTTGGCATCGGCATTCATCACGGCTGCGGTGTCCTGGCAGATCTACGACGAGCGGCTTGCACCGCAACAGTGGGTCAGCGGGATCGCGCTGATCGGCGGTGCGGCTGTGTTGATATGGGCGCAGCAGCACCTGTCGGCGCCGGAGACCACCCGGACGCCCGCGGATGTGGACAAGATCGAGCCGTTCGACGACCATGCGCCGCCCGAGAGCGAGTCTCGAAGCAAGGAGAAACCATGATCGACTTGCCGGCCATCGGCCAACACACGCACATCCCTACCACCGCCCGCCGTCTGCTGGAACGACCCGAGCGCCAGCTGCAGCTCACGCTCAACCTGCGCACCACTGAGAAGCATCTATTCCAGGCGGACGCCTTTGTCGTCTACTGGAACACGGCGCGCGGGCCGGCCAAGGGGGGCATTCGCTTCTGGCCCGATGTTACGCTGGATGAGACGACCGACCTGGCCGAGCGCATGGTCTACAAGACGGCGCTGGTCGGTGTCCCGTTCGGCGGCGGCAAGGGCGGTATCGCAATCGATCCGCGCAGGATGTCGATCCCCGAAAAGGACAGCATCATCAAGGAGTTCGTGCACCTGATCCGCAACGAGCTGTTCGGGGCCGACTACATACCCGCGCCGGACATGGGCACGACGCCGCGCGACATGGCCGTCATTTTCGGCGAGACGCATCGGCCTGAGACGGTCACAGGCAAGCCCGTCCGCGTCGGCGGGCTGCCGGGTCGCGCCCAAGCTACGGGACGAGGTACGGCAACGGCCGCCAAGGCGGCGATGGAGCACCTGTTCGGTCGCTCGTGTCACGGCTGCAGAGTGGCCATCCAGGGCTTCGGCAACGTGGGTTCGTGGGCGGCGTGGTTCCTGCACGAGCTCGGCGCCATAGTATGTGCCGTAAGTGACGTGGATGGAGGGATTTACAGCGCGGACGGCCTGGACGTACAGGCGTTGACCAAGTGGGTATGGAGCGGCAGGAGCCTGACCGAATTCGGCCAGGGAGAGCGGATCAGCAACGCTGAGTTACTCTCGAGCGACATGGACCTGCTGGTCCCTGCGGCGATCGGGGGGGTGCTGGACGAGACCTCGGCCAGGAACGTCCGGGCCAAGCTCATTGTGGAAGCGGCCAATGGCCCGACCACGCCATCCGGTCAGGCGATCCTGATCGCTGCGGGAAGAAAGGTGGTTCCGGATATCCTCGCCAACGCCGGCGGAGTGGTGGCCAGCTACGTGGAATGGCGCCAAGGCAAGAGCGGCAGCCTGACCAGCGAAGTTGAAACGTACGAGACCATCGACCAGCACATCTGTGATGCGTTCACGCGAACGCTGGCCGTCGCTCGCAAGGAGTCGGTCTCCTTGCGGACGGCCGCTGAGATTCTGGCGGTCAATGAGGTGGTCGAGACCATGCGCGACCGCGGCTGGTTGTAGATGCGATTGCCCCAGCACAGGTTGCGCCTGAGTTACCGATCGATCCGGCAGGGGGTTACGCCCGTCCGATCCGGCGCAGGAATTCGGCCTCGTCGATGATCTCGACCCCGAGCTTGCGGGCCTTGTCGAGTTTGCTTCCCGGGTCGGCGCCGGCAAGCACGAAATCGGTCTTCTTACTGACCGACCCGGTGGCCTTGCCCCCGAGCTTCTCGATCAGGTCCTGCGCGGCTTTGCGGCTGAAGCCTTCGAGCGTTCCGGTGACAACGACGGTCTTGCCGGCCAGCGGCTGGTTGCCCGCCGCCCGTCGTCGCGGCTGCTTCATGTTGACGCCAGCCGCCTCGAGGTGCTCGACCGTGCGCTTGCCGGCCGGGCTGGCGAACCACTCGTGAATCGTTCGGGCCATGATCGGCCCGATCTCCGGAATCGCCTGTAGCTCCTCGACGCCGGCTGCTGCGATACGGTCCATCGTGCCAAAGTGATCGGCCAGGATCTGGGCCGCCCGCGTGCCCACGTGTCGGATATTGAGCGCGGCTACGACGCGGGACAGCTCGCGCGAGCGACTGTCTTCGATGCCGGCAAGCAGGTTGTCGGCGCTTTTGGCGGCCATACGCTCGAGTTTCAGTAGCTCGTCTCGTCGGTCGGCCAGACGGTACAGATCGGCGAATTCAGCTACCA
>CBFCZG010000041.1:0-19056 GCA_965602375.1 uncultured Phycisphaerae bacterium
CCCCCATCAGGGGGCCGCCCGTGTCGAGGCGGGTCGCCTCGCCGCCGCGGACGACTCCGAAGTTGGCGCGGCCTTCCTGCCGGCCCTTGACGATCTTACCGAGCCAGCCGCCCTCGGCCAGTTCGGCCGTTGCCAAAGCGAAGACGGTAGCGGCGCTGGCGCCTTTCTCGGGGCTGCCGCCGGCATGCGAGGCGATGCCGGATATTTCAATGTCCAGCAGACAACCCGACGGGGCGGCCACCGTGGCGGTGGTGGGTGCGGCGCCGTCGAGATTAAGGCCCATGGCGCACTCGCGCACGATCTTGCGGTCGACGTATCGCGAACCCCACAGGCCGACCTCCTCGGCCACCAAAAACGCCAACGTGAGCGGCGGGTGATCGCCGCCCCGCGCCCGCGTTTCGGCCAGGGCCGACAGGATCGCTGCCACGCCGGCGCGGTCGTCGGCCCCGAGCGACGTCTTGCCCTTGGGCCTGATCCAGGAGCCCCGAACCACCGGCTGGACGCCCGCGCAGGTGGGCACGGTGTCAACGTGGGCCGAGAAGAATCGTCGCGGTGCGCGGGCGAAACGACCCTTGCCCGGCAGGCGAGCGAACAGGTTGCCCACCTCGCCGCCGAAGTGTGTGTGCGCCCGATCGCGCGCGATCTGCGAGGGTTTTACCCCGAGCTTGCGAAGCATCTGCTCGACGGCTCGGCTGATTTGTGCTTCCTGGCGCGACACACCGGGCACGCGCAGCAGGTGCACGAGTCGTTTGAGCGCTGCGTTCCTGTTGATGTTCAGCTTGGGCATGATGACTCCTTAGCAGGACAGTCTCCGCAGCCGGCGTTTGTCGATATCAGGACCGCACCGGGCGTGCGATCGAATCAGCTGGCCGTGTCGGTCGGCCGGGCGCGGGTTTGCCCGGGTACGATTAACGCGTTACTGCGACACCACAACTGCTCGGCCAGGTTGAGGGGCGTGCTGTACATCTTCTCGACGGCCGATCCCGGCTGCCCCAGAACCCACATGCGCAGGCCCACCTCGGGCGCGAGGTGATACATCACGGCTGCCTGAGTCCGCTCTTCCTGGCGGAGGTTTTGCCAGGCGGTGCGCCTGCCGCCTGTGTAGTATCGTTCCCAGTCGTGATACCGCTGCGGACAGTGTCGCCACCACAGGTCGGCCACCTCGGCCAGGCGTGGGCGAGGGCCATGACGGGCCAGCAGGTACCAGTACTCAAAGAAGTGCGCCGTCAGCGCGTATGCCCGCTTGTTGTCCCAGCCACAGATGGACCCACCCCGCCATTCCCGCATAGCGTCGATACCCATGTGCGGATCGACCCCGTCGCGCTGGACGAAGCCCACATGCCGGAACCAGTCGGCCAATTCGAACGCGGCCATAAAGGCAACCGACATCCTGGCGGCCAGGTAGTCTGCCTGTTCGGCCCCGGCGGGATCGCCTTCGAGTCGGCGCAGATTGCCTTCAGCGAGCACGCCTTCCAGGCCGTTGTGGCTACAGTCGAGGTTCCAGGTTTCGCCGCGGGGATCGGTCCACGAGCAGCACAAGGCCCAGTCGTGCAGCAGCCACATGTAGTTGACCAGCAGTTTTCGCTCGCTCTTGATCTCGCTCGCGAGGTGACGGCAGGCGTCGGCGATTTCGGGATCCGCACAGCAGGCGCCGCGCCACAGGCCTGCCAGCGTGAGGCCGTTGTACCAGTCGGCGTCGTAGCTGGCCTCGCAGCGCTCGATGAAGATACCTGCGTCCTTGGCCCAACGTTTCTTAGTGAACGGCTCGGTGATGATCTGGAGGCTCTGGCGGAACGATTCGGCGTCGGGCGGGGTGAGTTGTGGTCTGAACTGCTGCCAGAGCGACTCGGGCATGACCTCAGCCAGAGGCGCCCATACACGAAGCGCCAGGCACTGATCCAGCGGTGTGCCCGGTTTCCACGAGAAGTCGCCCGCGTACGTCAGTTCTTCGGGGATTGGCGCCAGGTTTTGGGCAGCCTGGCCGCTCACTCGTCTGGCGCCGACGAGGTGGGCCTGCATCCAGGACGTGTCAATTCGCCAGTCGAAGCCGCTGCCCTCCAATACCTGATATGGCCCGAGCAGCGTCTTGGTCAGCAGCTCGCCGGTCCGTAGATGCTGAAGGCCGCCCCGTGTGCCCAGCAACGTGGCGACAGGCGGGATCGGAGCCAGCTCTGACGGCTGGCCTTGTAGGTCGGAGAAGTTCTGGCGAATTCTGATGTTCTCGTCGTCGGCCATTTCGAACGATTCGTTACAGCACAGCGGCGGGCATCTGACCAGCCGGACCCACAGATGCAGGATCTCGGGTTTGAGCAGTTGCTCGGCGTCGCGCAGCAGGGGCACCCACATGACGCGAGCCGCATCGGTTTCAAAGGTCAGCTTGACGTGCTCGTGGGAGACGACCTGGATGTCGACGAAAGGTTCGCTGGCCACCAGCAGGGCGGGGCGTCGCGGACCGGTCAGCAGCAGCACGCGCCCCAGTCCACCGTCGGTTCGAGGCCAGCGCCGGCCCGTCTCCAGCCCGTCGATGCGGTCGGGCGCATTGCCGAACGCGAAGCGCAGCGAAAGATGCCGCCCGAACTGCTCGAACATGGGCCCGGGCAGTGTGATCCGCTGGTGCACAACGACGGAAGCGTCGTGCGAGGTGCACCGGTAGGTTCGGCCGGTCCATGAACTCTGGAGCGTTTCCCGATGAAAATCCGGGCCCACCGGCACCGATAGCAGCGGCACGGTCTGGCGGCCCGGTTCGAAGAACTCCAGACCTCGCGCGATGACCGTGCCGAGTTGGAGCACCTCGGTCCACATGTCATCGCGATACCCACCCGCTCGGCCTACCGCATTGACCTCTGACAGTCCGTTTTCCATACGTTCCTTTGCAGCTTAGTGAGTCAGAACGCGCAGGCAGTGACCTCTTCGGGACATCAGGCTAGCAGGTCGCACGCGGTCTCACAACGCTGCACCGAGCGGCCCGCTATGTTTTCGCTGGGCCCATACCGTCACCGGTCGGATGAGTCAGGGAGATATCGCAAACGAAAACTCGCCTATACCGGGCGTATCCGGTCTACGGATATCTGCACGGGTATCGATGGGCCATGTCCTGCGCGACCTCGGCCCAGGTGCGCAGGGTGTCGGGATTGTCGGCGACCGAGTGAATATCGCTGAGATTCAGGCAGAGCGGGTGCCCGTCGGCCGCCTCAAGCAGGCCAACCAACTCGCTTCGCATGTCGTCGCGCGTCGCAGCGAAGAAAACCTCGGTTGGATGGGCGTGAACCTCCAACAGCACGGATCCCTGGAATGTCTCGGCCGCCCGCGCCACCGAACTCCACGGCGAGACGTGGAACCGTCGCAGGTTCGGCAGACTTGCGATGCTGTCGATTTTTCGATCGAGGCATTCACAGCCGTGATAGTAGACCGTGTTGTCGACGAACAGCTCGGCCAGCGGACAGTTGTAGCGGTGGACGAACTCGGCGTACATGTCGGGCCCGAGCCCGGCGGACATTTGGGCGCTTATGTAGGCCCACTCGTCGCGCAGCAGCGGTTTGCGGTCGGCGAAGTCGGCCGGTAGAAACGCCGCCACGTGCCGGAAGATCGGCACCATCTGATAGCGGCCGGTCGGGTCGGGCGGGGCGTTGATCCAGCCACGGCGCTCGCGCTGGTTGTGGTCGGCGACCACCGCGTCGGTGATGAACGTCATCATGGCATGGACCGTTCCGGGTGAGTCGATGACATCGGTGAGCAGTCTCTCCATGCCGCGCAGTTGCACGGCGTCGTCGAAGACGGCCTTGCCGAGGCCCGGGTAGGTCGGATGCACGGCAAGGCGCCCGCCGACCAGTTCCGACGTATGGTCGAGTTTCGACTGCGTGGCAGCGTCGTCAACCTCGGTCCTTGGCACCTGGAGCCTGGTCAGGTCAATGTGGTCGGCGAAGGGAGCTGTGATCTCTTTGGCGCCCAGCTCGTCGTCCGGGCTGCGCCAGCCGACCGGCACGCCCCAGTCCGGGGGCGACCCGACGACTGCGGGAACCAGCACCGCGGGCCACGTCACGTTGTCGTCGGGCACGTTCTGCTCGACCCAGATGCGTTTTTTCAGATCGAACTCGATGTGCCGGGCGAGCGGGTCGGCGCATCGCAGGTGATTGCGCCCGAACATCAGGTCCCACTGCCGGCCGGGTATGCCGCCGTAGGTCACGCAGACGGGCGGCTTGCTGACCGGCTGGAGCGCGTTGAACCGCGCCCAAAGCTGCTTGCGGACCTCTTGCTCGGGCCCTTGCGAAAGCTCGACGATCTTGTCGACCAAAGGCTCGAGAGTTTCACGGTCATCCATACGGCACACTCACGCGTCCAATCGGTCAACTCGTGCAAACTATCCGGTGCGGCGCGCGGGCTTCACGAGAAGGTCCGGCGCCGGTGTGGTGTCTGTCGAATGATTGGCTAGTCGCCCACCCACAGCCAGATGTGTTGGCGGTTGAGGCGGGCGAGCTTCTGGAACGACAGCTCGGCCAGCACGGCGTTGACGCTCGTCAGCGCGTAGGGAGGCACGGGATCGGGTTCGTTGCCGAAGACGCGGCGGAACGCCAGACGCGCCAGGGCATCCAGTTCATTCGTGCCGGCTTTGAGCCCCTCGCGGATTGCTTCGAGCAGTTCGTCGAGCCTTCGCGAAGCGGCGTCGATGTCCTCACCGATCTGCTCGCCAGTCAGCGGGCGGTGATGTCCCATCAACAGCAGCTTCGACTCCAACTCCAGTAATCGTTGTAGGCTCTGCCGCTGGGCGCGGACGTCCTCGAACAATCCAAGCCACCCTTTGGCTTCCCGGCAGCCCTGGATCACGTCGCCGGCGATAGTCACGCCGCCTTCGCGATCGACCAGCAGGATGTGACCGGCTGCGTGTCCGGGCACGTGCAGCACCTGCCATGTCTTGCCGGCGATCTGGAGCGTGTCGCCGTCCCAGAGCAAGCGGTTTGTGTGGACGGCGGGAGGCTGGCGTTTCTGCCACTGGGCGAGCCGATCGGCCGTGGGCTCGCCGAACGGCCAGGGCCATTGGGCGAAGCGGCTGCGACGCTGGCTCATCACCCACGCAGCCGAGACGTGCGCGAGCACCTCGGCCGACTTGGCCCATCGCGCCAGGGCGGCTGCCGAGCCGTAGTGGTCGCCGTGCTCGTGCGTGATGATGAGGTAACGGAAGTCGTTGGGCGTCCAGCCGTTGGCCTGCAAGGTGCGGATCAGGTCGGCCGCAACGTCGGGGACAGACGCATCGACCAGAGCGGCTGAGCCCTTCTCGCCCAACACGTACACGTTTTGGAAGTGTTCGTCCGGCCCGACCACGCGCAGGGCTGCGACGCTGTCGGCGACCGGTTCATAACGGTATTCAAGTTCCTGGTCCATACCTGATGCCCTCGGTGCAACTAGGGAGAAGAAGTGTATCCACCTGGAGCCGCACTGGCCACCCTCGGAGTCTCTTCATCGACGCTCGACCCGTCTGACGTCCAGTGCAGGCGGCCTTGCCGGTTAGAGACAGTTCAGTTTGACGCCGGTCATCAGGACTTTCGCCGGCGAGTCTACCTGGGCGGCCACGGTGTCGTCCGCTCTGCCTTGTCTGTCGAGCGTGACGGCTGACCGAAGTTGCTTGCCCTCGATCTGGTAGATCCACTCGGCCTGGAGCTTGCTGCCGGCGTCGAGTTGGTCGGCCTCGAGCCACAGCCGATTGCGGCCCGGCACGAGGCGAGGCTGTATGTACATGTTGTGCTGGAAGCCGACGGCCACGTCCAGAGCCTGCATGGCCAGCGTCGGGTTGGCGCTATGGGTGTGCATGTCGATACGCAGCCAGAACTCGGTCAGGCCCTGCACGCCGGGCTGGCCGGTTTTCCACTCCTCCTGGCCGTTGAAGACGGCGCCGTAATGCGGCGCGTTCGTGCGTGCGGGCAGCGACCACCAGGAGCGACGGTCGTCGGCGCTGAGGGCGAAGCCGAAGAAGTCGCCGCCGGCCCCGACTACGTCGTAGTCCAGGCTGAGCCAGGAGACCAGATACGGCAGTTTGAAGTGGTACCACACCTCGGTGAAGTCATGCGGACGGGCAGGCCTCAGGCAGCCGTTTTCGAAGACGGCGTTGCGGGCGTCGCAGGTAACCTGCGGGCCATGAAGCAGGGGTTTCCATCGCAGCGCCCCGGCGCCGTGCCAGCGGACCGGGCGTCCCTCGTTCAACTGCGTCTTGCCGGGCGTGGCCCACATGTAGTTTTGCCAGTAGGGGATGTGCTTCTCGTACTGGCGAAAACCGAGCCGGCTGATCTCGGCCATGTCGCAGTGCGCTCCGTTGGGGCGCCCGTCGACGGCGGCTTCACCCGTCTTCGGATGGCGCGTGAACAGGGCCTTGTTCGGCGCTTCGGGCATGAAGTTGATCGTTACCTGCATGCCCTTTTGCAGGTTCCACCGGTTTTGTTCGAAGCGGTGCGCTTGATCGATGAAGAGCTGGTCTTCCGTGCGATGGCGATGCGCCAGGCCGGCGCGTTCGGGGTGGTGTCCCAGCGGCACGGGGTGGCCGGGCGACGGGTTCTGCGCCAGTTGCGGGTTGGCTGCCAATTGCTCGCAGCTGGCGACTTCGCCGTTTTCGTTGAGGAAGTACCACCCGAGGAACGGGTCGAAAGCGTGCCATTGCTCGACGCCATCGTCGCCTTTGTACCACACTTCGTAGTAGGTGTGTCCCTGGTTGTGCACAGCCACGCGACGGGTCTTGAGCCCCGCCCCGTTGAGACACTCGGTGGCCACCCAGCCCCAGAACGTGCATTCACCATACCCCCAACTGGTCAGCAGCATGAGCGGATCGTAACACCGCGAGTAACCGCCGGCGCCGTTGGGTTTGTGCAGGTTCGGCCCGCGCATCATGCAGCGGGTGAACCAGTCATAGAACGCCAGCGCCTTCTGTTTGTCGGTCTTGGCGTCAGCGAGTCGGAAAACGTCTTGGGCAAACTGCCCGCAGGATTTATTGCTCGGCCATGCGTCATTGCCCAGCCATATGCCCTTTCCGCCCATCGGGTAACCTTTCAATCTACAGACTCTGTAACCCTTCTCGATCGCGCCGACGCCGCATCGCGTCGACCCGCGATCCGCCTGGCGCCAGGATAGTCGTTACGGGGCAACTTGCCAGCCTCGCCGGAGACGTATTCGAGTGCTTGTGGGGTTATGGTGCGGTCTGTCCCGTCGAGCCGCTGGACGCGGGGGGGGGGTTCCTTTTTGGCCCGTGATTGCCTACATTGGTGCTGAAGGGAACACCTGTGTCCTCATGCGGGAGGCCCGGCTAGAATTAGTCGGAGCGTGCTCTCGGCTAAGGCACAGGGAACCAAAGGAGGGGACTTCCCGTGTCGTCTCGACACCGTCATGCTCGACTGAAATCCATACATTATCGGTGCCGTTTTGTATTCTCGTCGTCGGCAGTTTGCTGCCTGTTGGTGGCTGCTTCGGCGGCACGAGGCGAGCACCTGGGCTCGCCCGATCTGGAGCCGGGCCTTATCGGACGATCCGACATCGTCTTCTTCGAGGATTTCGAGTACGCGGGCTTCTACACACACTGGAACCAGTCGAGCGTTCCGGCCACGTGTGGACGGGTGACCGACCCGGCGTTCGACGGTCAGTACGCACTGCGGGTCACCGTTCCGCAAGGTCAGCACACCGGCATGGCGTGGCAGTGGAAGTTCGCCCAGATGGGCGTGCCCGAGCCGGAGGAGGTCTATTTCCGCTACTACATGTATCTTGATGATACATGGCGTCTGGCGGCAGGCGGGCAGGTCGGCAAGCTGCCCGGGCCTGCGGGCACGTATGGTGTCGCCGGCTGGGGTGGGCGACCGTCGCACGGTGACGACGGCTGGTCGGCACGCATGTCCAACTACGACCGCGGCGACTACGTGGAGATGAGCTATTACTGCTATCACGCCGACATGACCGGCATCTACGGCAACAACTGGACGTGGGGCACCGACGCCTACCTGGCCCGTAACCGATGGTACTGCATCGAGACCTACGCCATGATGAATTCCATCACCGACGGTGTGGGCAACAACGACGGCATTCTGCGCGGGTGGGTCGACGGCGAACTGGTCTTTGAAAAGAGCGACATACGGTTCCGCGACGTGTACAGCCTGAAGATCGAGTGCATCTGGTTCAACGTCTACGTGGGCGGCAGTTGGGCGGCGGACTGGGACATGGACGCCTATTTCGACAACATGGTATTCGCCTACAACTACATCGGGCCGATGATCGCCCCGGCTCGGGCGTAGCCGTCCTCCAGCGTCCTCTGGTCGCTAGCGATCCGTTTGCCGACGGCACGCTGGCCAAGACGGTCAGCAACGTTGTCCTGCTGACGTTCGACAGCGCGATCTCGCTGCCGGGCGGCGCGCCGCTGTCGGTCGTGCCGCTGGCCGGCGGCGGCGATCAGGGCGGCGCGTTTGCCTACAGCGTCGAGCCGGACGGGGCGACGCTGAAAGCGGTCGAGCAGGGTTCCGTTCTGACAAATCTGACGTGGTATCGCGTCACACCGGCAGGAGGGTTCGACGTCGAGCCGTTCACGCTCGACGTGTGTACGTTGTTCGGCGACGCCAACGATAGCGGACGTGTCACAACGGCGGACTACAGCCAGGTCAAGGCTCACATGGGTGAGTACACGGATGCTCGTTGCGATCTGAACGGCAACGGTCGTGTGACCACCGCCGATTACAGCGTGGTGAAGGGCTGCATGGGCGATCGCGTACCGGTAAAGCCCTGAGGCGTAGCGTGGATGGCCGAGCGGGGCACCAAAGGAGGATCGGAGACATGAAACCATCGAACGTATCAAACCTGGGCGAGACGAACAGCCGCAACCATCGTATCGACAACGGTGCGTTGATTGGCTTGGCGCGATGGGCTGCGGCGGCGCTGTTGCTGAGTGTCACGGTGTCCGGCGCCGCGGCTGACGTCTGGAACGTTTCGACGTTCTCCGAGCTGCGGACCGCCGCGCTCACGGCCATTCCGGGCGACGAGATTGTGATTGCTGCGGGTGATTATCACGTCACCAGCAATCTGTATATCACAACGCCCGACCTGACGTTTCGCGGCGCCACCGGCAATCGCGACGACGTGGTGCTGTACGGTAACGGAATGAACGTCGAGAGTGGTGTGCTGGAGGGATTCTGGGCCGCCGCCAGCGGAATTCGTCTGGAGAACCTGACGATTCGCGACTTTTGGCACCACGGGATCCACATCTGCGGCAATCCCTATGCCGACAACGTGGTGATCTCCAACGTCAGAACGGTCAACTGCGGCGAACGCCACGTGAAGGGCTCGGCTTACTCGGGAATCTCCGACAATGTGCTCATCGAGGATTTGTGGATGGAGCAGACCGAGGCCTACCTGCCGCGCCCGGGCCATTCGGTTGATGAGTACAACTACATCGGCGGCATCGACGCGATGCACATCAACGGCTGGACGGTGCGTCGGAGCACGGCCGTCAACATCCGGGGGGCTACCGAGGGAGGAAGGGCGGGAATCTTCCTCTGGAACGGCGTCGAGAACGTGACGCTCGAGCAGAATGCGATCCTGCGATGTGGGCATGGAATATCGATCGGCAACCCCTCCGGGCCCAACAATTCGCACGTGGCCCCGTGGCACGCGGTCGGAGGGATGATCCGCAACAACTTCATCATTCGCCGGGGCTTGACCTATGATTGGGCCCTGGAGCTCGACAACACGAAGGACTTCAAGGTCTACAATAACACCATCTATAGCGACGATGCGACGTACTTCCGAACCGTTCAGATCTACGACGAAGCTGACGAAGGCCAGACGACGAATCTTGAACTGATCAACAACGTCGTCCGCAGTCACATTCGCGACCTGACGGTCGGTGGCGGCTGGACGGAGGAGGCCATACGGGCCATGGGCAACATTGTCGACACCGACGGGTCGCAGGTGGTTCCCGCGTGGTTCGTCGATGTGGCCAACAACGACCTCCACCTGACGGAGCTGGCGACCGACGCGATCGACCAAGCCGCCACACTGGCTGACGTAACGGACGACATCGACGGCGACGCGCGCCCCGTGGGCTTGGGGCCTGACCTCGGTGCCGACGAGTACCTTGCCTTGCCGGCACTGATTTCGAGCGAACCGCCGGTCGACGGTACACTGCCCAAAACGCAGAACAACCTGATCCTGCTGACGTTCTCGGCGGCGATCACGCTGCCGGGCGGCCCTGCGCTAGACATCGTGCCGCTGGGCGGCGGCGCCGATCAGGGCGGGTCGTTCGGCTACTCCATTGAGCCGGATGGGGTGACGCTTAAGGCCGTTGAGCAAGGCACAGTCCTGGCCGAACAGACGTGGTGTCAAGTGACGCCTGCGGCAGGCCTGGCGGTGCAGCCATTCGTGCTGGATCTCTCCACGTTGATTGGCGACTGCAATGGCAGTGGGCGCGTCACGACGGCCGACTACAGTTGCGTGAAGGGATCGCTCGGCGTTTACACGGAAGACCGGCGCGACCTGAATGGTAGCGGGCGCATCACCACCGCCGACTACTCGGTGGTGAAGAGCCACATCGGTAATCGCTTGCCGCCCAAGCCGTGACGCGATACGGGTTCGAGCATTGACCGACGAGACGGAGCGGAATCACACCTCTGGGTGTGCCGCCTGGACCCTCACGGCCGAAGAGTCTGCGCGCCGTTGGGGAGGCCGACCTTCTTTGGGCGCGCGACCATCTGCCGCCTCCCCTACGAAACGCCAGATTCTCGGCCTCGTCGAAGCAGAGGCTCGGATTACTCGGCCACTTCCTCTGCCGCCTCTTCGACGACATCGGCGGCCTCTTGGGCCGATTCCCCGACTTGCTCGGCGGCCGGCTTGACGGCTTCCTCCATCGCCTCACCGACGTCGGACTTCTCTTCCTTGCTACAGCCAAGCATTAGAGAGCCGATTACAACCAGACACGTCAGCCAACTCCAGCGATTCATCGTTCTCTCCTTTTTCCCGTCTGGATGTACGTGATCGACATCTGCCCCGTCCGTCGTCCGACGCAAGGAGCAGGGCGTCTTCCTCCATCCCCAAAGCCGAATCCCGGCGCAAGGACAAACGGTTTCGCAAAGCGCCGATTCCGTGGGCGGACCTGGCCTATGCTGCCGACCGAACAACTGTGCCCGACCCCGCTGAAGACACCCGGAACGGTAACGACGGCCCACGCCAGTGTCAATCACGACGATGCACGGTCCGCCCGGGTCGATCCGACGGGTCTGGCCGGCAGCGAGATGAACGCGGCGGGGGCAATTGGGCGGGGCATTCGCCTGGCGCCGGAGCCGGTCAGGTTGTGCGTTACTTCTGGCCGCGGGCATGCCGGTGACGCCGTTACTGGATGCGACGGGTGGGGGGGGGAAACGAGTGGTTCGAACCAGGGGCCTGGAAGCAACTTGACACTTTGTATTGTTTGCCATAGCATACCAACGAATTCGGGCCATGGACTCCAATTGTAAGTCTCAACGTATGGCGCTCTTTGCGCAAGTGTGCCGAGAGCAACGACTACCGTTGACGGTGCAACGGCGGGCCGTGTTCGAGGCCGTTCTCGGCAGGGATAACCACCCGACGGCGGACCAGATCTACGATCAGGTCCGACGCAGCCAGCCCAACATCTCGCGGACGACGGTTTACCGGATACTCGACACGTTCGTCCGCGTGGGGGTGGTGGCCAAGATCTGTCACCCCGGCTCGGCAGCGCGTTTCGATCCTAAGACGTATCAGCATCACCATCTGGTTTGTCTGCACTGTGAGAAGATCGCCGACTTTGAGGACGAGAGGCTGAACGGAATTGACTTACCGGACGTACGCAAGCGCGGATTCAGGATCAACGACTACCACATCCATTTCCGCGGTATTTGCGCCGAGTGTCGCACGAAGCGCCGGGCGCAGGTGCGTCCGCGTGCGCCGGCAGGCAGGAAGGCGAAGAGATGATAGATGGATACAGGAAGCAGGAAGGAGTCACAGCTATGACCCGAACGAAGTCTCCGTGGCCGGTCCGCCATAGTGGCCTGGCGGTGCTGGTGGCCATTGCCGTCTGTACGCAGGTCGGCTGCATGTCGGCCGAGCGGGCGGCCGAGATCGAGACGGCCGCCGCCGAACGTTCGCCGCTGACCGGAAAACCGGCACCCGATTTTGCCCTGCCCAACCAGGACGGCGAGACGGTTACTCTCCAGGCTCAGAAAGGCCGATGGGCGGTGCTGTATTTCTACCCGGCAGACGGCACGCCCGGCTGCACGTGTCAGGCCCGGGAATTCAACAAGAGCCACGCTCAGTTCCAGCGTCTGTCGGCCAGGGTGTTCGGCGTCAGTCCCGACAGCGTGGCCAGCCACAAGAACGTTGTCGACAAGTATAAGTTGAAGGTGGACCTCTTGGCCGATCCCGATCAGCACGTGATGGAGGCCTATGGTGCATCGGCCAAGACCCCCTTCGGCCGTCGCGTGATTCGAAGCACCGCGTTGATCGACCCCGCTGGGAACATCGCGTACCACTGGCCGGAGGTGATTGCCCAGGGCCACGCCGACCGCGTACGGGCCAGGCTGGACAAACTCCAGGCCGGCGCGCCGGGCAGTCCGTAGACGTTTCGGGCTATTACAGTCGAGGAGGAAAGACGCACATCAACAGAGCACCGAGTAGATGACGTAGCGAAAGGCCGATCGCTGCGATCAGAAGGGCGGAATGGCTGGCGACTGCGTCGGCCCTGAAGATTGCTGCTGATTGATGCCGCCCGACGAGCAGAAGAGGCTCATTGAGAACCGGGCCGCCAGCTTCCAGAAAGTGCCGAAGTGCCTCCAGTAGAAGTTCGCCGCCTATTTTCGCAAGGCCGACCACGGCCTACGGCGACGACTTTGGATGAAGTGTCAATATGGTAACGGCGACGAATCGGGCGATGTGGTTGAGAATTTGCGCGGTTGTCGGGTTGATTGCCGTGTGGGCCGGTCCGGTTGCCCGGGGCGAACGGGCGAGGTACGTCTTCCTGATGATCGGCGACGGGATGGGCTCGGTGCAGCGGACGGCGGCCGAGCTTTTTGCCAACGCCGATACGATGTCGACGAATCGGCCGGGGTCGATCAAGCGCCTGGTCATGAACGACATGCCCGTGGGAGGACTTACCTATACGCATTCGGCCGACTCGCTGATCACCGACTCCGCTGCGGCAGGAACCGCGCTGGCCTGCGGGCAAAAGACCGACAACGGCGTCATTTCGATGGACCCGGCCCGCAGGACAAAACTCACCACCATCGCCGAGCGAACCAAGGCCGCAGGCATGAAAGTCGGTATTATCACCAGCGTCAGCATAGACCACGCCACACCGGCCTGTTTCTACGCCCACCAGCCCAAGCGCAGCAGTTACGGTGACATCGCCATGCAACTGCCCCAAAGCGGGTTCGATTTCTTCGGCGGCGCAGCCAAGCCGGTCGACCGGTCGCGGGGCGAAGGGCAGATGTCGCCGATCGAGGCGGCCAGGGCTGCGGGCTACGCCGTCGTAACGACGCGCGCCGAGTTGGCCGCGGTCCGATCGCCGAAGGTCTGGGCCTTCGACGAGCCTACCGACAGCGCCGCGGCCATGCCCTATGCAATCGATCGGCCCGGCGAGACGATGTCCCTGGCCGAGCTGACCCGTAAGGCGATCGAGCTGTTGGATAACCCGAAGGGGTTCTTCATCATGGTCGAGGGCGGGAAGATCGACTGGGCCTGTCACCAGAACGATGCCGCCACCGCCGTCCACGAGACACTCACGTTCGATGCCGCCGTGGCCCAAGCCGTCGACTTCTATCGCAAGCATCCAAACGACACGCTGGTGGTGGTCACGGCCGACCACGAAACCGGCGGCATGACCCTCGGCTTTGCCGCCGGCGGGCCACTCAAGCCCGCGCGCCTGGCCAGGCAGACGATGTCGCACGAGCGGTTCGGCCGGCACGTCGCCCGATGGCGCGACGCGGGCGCTGCGTTCGACGACGCGCTGCCGATTATCCGCCAGGCGTTTGGTTATGAGGCCTTGTCACCGGACGAGCTGACGCGGATCAAAGCTGCGTACGCAACCAGCATGAAGCCCGGCTACAGGCCGAAGAAGGGCACGGCAGACTACGCACTGTATGGATCACGCGATCCGCTGACCGTCACGTGCCTGCGTCTGGTCGGCGAGCAGGCCGGTATCGGGTTTGCCTCATTCAGCCATACGGGTGTCCCCGTGCCGACCACGGCCATGGGGCCTGGGTCCGAACGGCTCCGCGGCTACCATGACAATACGGAAATCCCCGATCACATCGCGTCGGCCATGGGCCTGGTCGCAGCCGAAGCGGCTCACCATTGACGGTTGAGCAGCCCGCACTATGACCTTGCCGGGCTGCCGGCTGTGCATCCGATCAGATGGTTCTCTGGTCCGCCTTGCGCTGAGTCGCTAAGCCACGGTGTCGAGTGGCTCGGCCGGTGGTGTCTCCGACGGTTGGTCCAGGCCCCAAAGTTCGTTGTACATGGCCAGGAACTTGGCGTACGCCTTGCCGTTGCCGTTTGGTGGCGATAGTTCGGGCAACACCTGTGTGGTGCGCATCGTCTCGACGAGCTCCGCCAGCGCCGCGTCGAACGAAGCCGTCAGTTCGCCGAGAAACGCCTCGGCATCAAAGGGGCTGGCTGGGGGCTCCTGTGGGTCCTGCGGCGGAGTCGGCTCGGGAGTGCTTTCGGGGGGCACGCCGGGGTTCTCCCCGATCGGGTCTTCTGTTGGCGCCTCCACGTCGGGGGAGCCCGGCGCGGGTTCGCTTGGCCCCTCGGTCGGGGTCGACTCCGGACTGCCCTCTGGAGGCACATCGGGGTCCTCGCCGGCGGTGTCATCGTTCGGAGGCGGCGGCTCGGGCTGCTCGCCGACGGGCGGAGCGGGCGGCTCTTCAGGCAGCAGCAACGAGGTGAGCGACTCCAGGAACGCATCAAATGCGTCCTGGAGACCGGCGGCAAGTGCATCGCTTTGCGATCCCTCGGCGCCGAGGAACTCATCGGTAAGCTGCTGCACGGTATCGGAGAAGCTCTGCCGCAACTCGGCGACCGCGGCCTGCTGCTCCTCGGTCAGACTGCCGGACTCGATCAGGGCGTCCACCTGGGCGTTGACGGCATCAGTTATAGATTGCAGCTTGTCCGGTGCGACGCTTCTGACCGCTTCGTCTTGAAGCGCCATCAGCTCCTCGTGGAAGTTGATCCGCAGACGCACGTCGGCGACGCCGCGGAAGTGCCCCTCCTGCAAGAGCCGCAACACGCCCTTTGCCTGGTCAGCCGAGCTCTCGTCGACCGGATCAGTCGTCGTTTCCTGCTGATTACCAGCGGCTGCTCGCTGGCCTCGCGCTACCCCTTGGGGCCCGTCAGGATGGGAACTGGCCTGGGCTTGACGACCTTTCGCCTTGCCGGCCGCGACGGGGGGCATCTGCTGCTGCAATCCACCGACCGATGACGCTTTCATGACGTACTCCCGCAGTGCGACCGGCCCCGGCGGAGAGCCGGCCCCACTGGTTTATCGGCGAGTTGAGCCCGAACATTGACCTTGAAGCAGCCAACTCCGGCCCACAGTATATCGTAACTGCTTTTATAATAAACGCTTACGGCGTGAGGGCTCGGTCTCTTACGCGCGCGATACCCCCCCATGCTGTCCCCGCAGCCCCTGACGCATAACCCCCGCCCCCGGGTGGCGGGGGTCGGCCGTGGCATGAGGAAGCCGGCGGACTACTGCGGCAACCATCTCACGTTCGGGAAGCGCCTATCTCTGGGGCTGCTCGGCAGGCTCAGAAACGTACAAAGACACTCACGAAACACCTCTTGTGCCCGCGACAGCAGAGACGTTTTCTCCATGAATGCGTCATGCAGCCGTTACCGGGAGCAGTGGATGCGTTGCTCCCGGTGCCCGCTGGGGGTATACTAGATGTGATGTGAGAGCGGGTCGGTCAAGCCGTCTGGTTCACGTTCTTGGGCGGCTTGGGAGACGGTGCAAGGAGGGCGCCGTCGCATCTATACGACAGCATCCGCGCGAAGCAGGACGTAACGCGGAGTGAATAGGTGATCTGGCTATGCGGAGGTGGCGCATGCTGTCTCTTGTTGTGCGCAGTGCTCGTGTGGGCGTAGGGCACGCGGTTGGGCGTGTTGGACGCGGGTATCCGTTGCTGGCGGCACAGGCGGCGTTGTGCCTTGGTCTGGTCGTGGTGAGTTGCTCGCCTCCGGCGGATGGCCTGCCCGATGGGCTGCCGCTGCCCGGCCAGCAGCCGCCGGCTGGGCAGGGATTGCCTCCGGCACGCGCGCCGGACGCGGTTTTGGTGAGCGTGCTGCTGACCAACACGACGGAGGCGCCCGCCGACGTACGTGTGCGCTACCTCATCGAGGAAGGAACGGTCCACGAAGGTAACCGGCTGCTCGGCCCGGCGGGTGATCCGGACGAGCAGGATACCGTCGGGCCCGATGAAGGCGACACAATCATCGTTGATGGTGTCTTCCTTGGCACGCCAACGCGAGGCACACGGACAACACTCGACGTCGTGCCGTTCAGTCCGCGAGTGTTCCACGCGGGCATCCACTTCAACGACGGCGACGTGCTCGCAGTGGCCATCGAGCCGGATAACCAACCGCCCGTCGCCTTCGACAGCAGTGCCATCACGCAGGTCGAGACGCCCGTGCAGATCGTCCTGCACGCTGAAGACCCGGACCAGGATCCGCTGACGTTTACCATCGTGACCGGTCCGCAGCACGGCGGGCTTGCCGACGATGGCGGCGATGATCGAGTCATCTATACGCCGGATCCCAATTACGTCGGTCCGGACGAGTTTACCTTCACGGCGGCCGACGCTTTGGGCGAGTCGAACACGGCCCGGGTCACGATCGAGGTCACGACCCTGCCTAACACCGCCCCGGTGGCCGTTTGCCAGGACGTCACCGCCCCGGCCGACGGAGGCTGTCAGGCGGCGGTCTCGCCGGAGGAGTTCGACGGCGGGTCGTTCGATCCGGACGGCGATCCGCTCTTCTTCGAGGCCGATCCGCCCGGCCCCTATCCGCTCGGCACCACCGCGGTAACGCTGACCGTAGCCGATGACAAAGGTCTGCCGGATACGTGCACCGCGGACGTTACCGTGGTGGATGAGACCGTTCCGGATATCACGTGCCCGTCGGACACGACGGTGGAATGCGACGCCTCGACCGACCCGAACGACACGGGCGTGGCGACGGCGACGGACAACTGCGATCCCTCACCGGTGGTTGACTACTCCGACAGCGTCGCGCCGGGTGCGAACGCGCAGGAGTGGACGATCACCCGTACGTGGACGGCGACGGACGCCGCGGGCAACAGCAGTTCGTGCGATCAGACGATCACGGTGGAGGACACGACCGCGCCGGATGTCACGTGCCCGCCGGACACGACGGTGGAGTGTGACGCCTCGACCGACCCGAACGACACGGGCGTAGCCACGGCGACGGACAACTGCGACCCCTCGCCGGTGGTTGATTACTCCGACAGCGTCACGCCGGGCGCGAACGCGCAGGAATGGACGATCACGCGTACGTGGACGGCGACGGACGCTGCGGGCAACAGCAGTTCGTGCGATCAGACGATCATGGTGGAGGATACGACCGCACCGGAAGTCACGTGCCCATCGGACACGACGGTGGAGTGCGACGCGTCGACCGACCCGAACGACACGGGCGTGGCGACGGCGACGGACAATTGCGATCCCGCTCCGGTCGTGGACTACTCCGACAGCGTCGCTGGCGGGTCGTGTCCGCAGGAGTCAACGATCACCCGTACGTGGACCGCGACCGACGCGTCGGGCAACAGCACCTCGTGCGATCAGATCATAACGGTAGAGGATACGACGGCCCCGGACATCACGTGCCCGCCCGATATAACCATCCAGCCGAGTGACCCAAACGATCCGTCGTACACAGGTGAGGCGACGGCGACGGACAACTGTGACCCTTCGCCCGTGGTCGGCTTTGCCGACAACGTGGCGGCATCGGTTGCGGGTACAGTCATTGAGCGGACATGGACGGCTACGGACGCCTGCGGCAACGCGGCTTCGTGCATGCAGACAATCACTGTGGCGGAGTTGGTGGCGGAACTGGACATCAAGCCCGGCTCGTGCCCTAATTCGTTCAACCCAGGCAGTCACGGTGTTCTGCCGGTAGGCCTTCTCGGAACGGCTGGCTTTGATGTGGCCGACGTCGACCCGAGTAGCGTGCGGCTGAGCCGTGCGGACGGCGTGGGCGGCAGTGTGGCCCCGCACGAAGGGCCGCCCGGCCCGCATACGGTGATCGCCGACGTGGGCACGCCGTTCGACGGCGACCCGTGCGAGTGTCACGACCTGGAGGGCGACGGCATCGACGACCTGTCGATGAAGTTCAAGGTCGACCAGCTTGTGCCGGCTTTGCAGTTGGACTCGGTTAGCCCGGGTGCGCTGGTCGAGCTTGTCGTAAGCGGCACGCTGACCGACGGGCGCGGGTTCTATGCGTCGGACTGCATACGAATCGTGCCGCCCAACTCGCCGCCGGCGAACGTAGTGGTCGGCTCGGCGGCGCTCGGCGCCTGGTTCGACGTGACACCGCTCGACCTGCGATTGGACGACGGCGGGTTTGCCGATCCGTCATTCACGCGGGCCTTTCCCGATGGCTCGGTGGTGACTGTAACGGCGTCGTCGACGTTCGAGACGCAGTCCTTCGTCGGCTGGCGCATCAACGGCGCCTCGAAGCTTGACCCCAAGCTGTCGGTCTCGGTAACGGTTTCGGGCGACCAGACGTTGGACGCCGTGTATTCGGCGCCGTAGTGTGCGCTTGGCCAGTCTACGCGCATACCGGCAGGCGGCGCAGCCACTAACAAGCCGCAATCGGAGGCAACGTGACGCTGTCCGAGGTGTCTTCCTGCCATCGGCGGATGCGTTCGAGCAGGTTCTGCATCACTCCCTGATGCTCACGGTTGCTCGCCAAGTTGCGGGTCTCCAGCGGGCCGGTCGACAGGTTGTACAGTTCGTGCTCGCCCAGAGGGCTGCAATTGAACTTCCAGCCGTCCGGCGTGATCACGGTTCGCACGGG
>CBFCZG010000042.1:0-18988 GCA_965602375.1 uncultured Phycisphaerae bacterium
GAGGCTTGGTACCGGCGTGGTGCACGTCGGGCAGGTGGAGCGGGGTCGCATCGCAGTGGGTCAGGCAGCCGATCTGACCGTCGATGCTTCCCGCGAGCAGACGCGACGCAATCACACGGCCACCCATCTGCTGCATTTGGCTCTGACGGAGGTGCTTGGCGACCAAGTCACCCAGCGGGGGTCGTTGGTTGAGCCAAGTCGGCTGCGGTTCGACTTCGACCATTCACAGGCCGTCTCATCCGAGCAGGCAGCCCGGGTAGAGCGGATCGTCAACGGCTATATTTGGGCCGACCATCCTGTTCACTGGTACGAGAGGCCTCGCGAGGAGGCCCTTAAGCTGGAGGGTCTGAGGGCGTTCTTCGGCGACAAATACGGCGACGTGGTGCGGGTGGTGGAGGTCGGTGACGGCCTCAGCCGCGAGCTATGCGGAGGGACCCACGTGCAGCGGACGGGGCAGATCGGCCTAATGAAGATCGTCTCGGAAGAGGCGGTGGCCAAGGGGGTGCGACGGATCACGGCCGTTACGGGGATGGCGGCTTTGGAGCACGTGCAGGGGATGGAGCATTCGGCTCGCGAGGCTGCGGTGGCGGCAAGCACCTCGGTCGGCGAGCTTCCCGCGAGGGTGGCAGACTTGCAGGCAGAGTTGCGGCAGGTGCGGCGGCAGCTTCAGAAGGGCCAGTCGGCGGATGTGGCGGCACTTCGCCGGGAGTTGCTGACGGGGGCCCAGCGGATCGGACGCTGTGTGGTGGTCGTGGGAGAGTTGCCCGGCGTGCCCGCGCAGCTGTTGCGTGAATCGGTCGACTGGCTGCGGGCGGAGGCCGGCTCGGCTGCGATCGTGCTGGGCAGTCGGCAGAATGCAGACAATGTGCTTCTGGTGGCCGGCCTGACCGAGGACATGGTCGGGGCGGGTCTGCACGCGGGCGAGCTGATCAAGCAGGTGGCTCCCATCGTGGGCGGGGGCGGGGGAGGCAAGGCCGGCCTGGCTCAGGCGGGCGGCAAGAAGGTGGACGCACTGGCCGAGGCCCTGGGAAAGGCCCGCCAGATCCTGCTCGATCAGGTGAAGAAGGCCGGTTAGCGGCCGTTGTCGATGCTTGACGCGTGGGCGCAAGTCCGCCTAGCATGTGGGTTTGCAGGAAGGCTTGCATGGGGCCTATAGTCCTTGCCCTGCGCGGTGCAAGCCTTATCTTATAGCGGCCATCAGATGTGTCGGTTCAAGCGGTGTTAGAAGGACCCAAGTGAAGCCATGATACCAGTAAGAAGGACCAGTCGCTGCCGCAAACGCAAGAGACGCTCCCATCTTTTCCTACAAGCCCATAACACGGCAGCATGCCCGCGGTGTGGGGTGGCCAAGCTGCCGCATTGTGCCTGCGCCAACTGCGGGTACGTCAGCTACGGTGTGGCCCTCGAGATCGAGAGCAAGGAGTCCTGACCCCGATGCGGATCGCGGTTGACGCTATGGGAGGGGACCATGCGCCGCGAGCGATCGTGCGTGGAGCGGTGGAGGCACTGAAGTTCCTCGACGGGGATATTCGGCTCGTGCTGGTTGGTCAGGATGAGGCGGTTCGTGCCGAGCTGGCACAGCTGGACGGGTGGGTAGGCCGCATCGATGTGGAGCACGCCAGTCAGGTGGTGGGGATGGACGACGTGCCGGTGGATGCGGTCCGGCAGAAGCGGGATTCGTCCTTGATGCGGATGGTGGCCCTGGCTGCGGCTGGTCAGGCCGACGCCGTCGTCAGCGCGGGCAATACGGGGGCTTGTGCGGCGGCCTGTCAGCTTCGCCTCAAGACGCTTCCCGGTGTTCAGCGTTCGGGAATCGCGGTGATCATCCCGTCCACATACGGCCCGAAGATTGTGTGCGACGTGGGGGCCAACATCGCGCCGAAGCCGCGGCACATGCACCAGTATGCCTTGATGTGTGCCATCTATGGCCGCCACGTACTGGGAATGGACTCGCCGCGCGTGGGCCTTCTATCGGTGGGCGAGGAGGACATGAAGGGCACGCAGCTGGTCAAGCGGACGGCCCAGCTTATCCGCGAGGACGCCAGCGTGAACTTCGTGGGCAACGTGGAGGGGCGCGATCTATTTCGGGGCACGTGCGACGTGATCATATGCGACGGTTTCGTCGGCAACATCGTCCTGAAGCTCACCGAAGGTCTGGCGGAGGGGCTGTTTCGGACGATCCGGGAGGAACTGGAGGAGCAGAGCGCGGATCTGGCCAGTCGCTTTGAGCCGATCGTTCAGGCGATTTGGGCGAAACACGACTACAGCGAGTACGGCGGCGCGCCGCTTCTGGGCGTCAATGGGGTATGTATCATCTGCCACGGCAGCAGTGACCATCGCGCAATCTGTAATGCGGTGCGCGTGGCGCATCGTTTTGTGGCCGAGCGTGTCAACGGGGCGATCGTCAGGCACCTGGGCCAGTCAGCCAAGGTAGGAAATGAACAATCCGATTAGCCTGAAGATCGCCGGCACGGGCAGGGCCTTGCCTCGGCGAGCAATGACCAACAAAGAGTTCGAGCAGTTCCTGGATACCTCCGACGAGTGGATTCGGGCGCGTACGGGTATTCGCGAGCGCCGCGTTGCCGGAGACGGCGAAACGACGGCGCAGTTGGGCATCGAAGCGGGCAGGGCGGCCATCGCCGACGCGGGATGCCGACCGGAAGACATCGATATGGTCATCTGCGCCACCATCAGCCCTGAGGTGCCTTTTCCCGCGACGGCCTCCTTCATCCAGGACGGGCTGGGCGTGAAGAACAACATACCCGCGTTCGACGTGTCGGCTGCGTGCAGCGGCTTCATTTACGGGCTGGTGGTGGCCGGTGGGTTAATTCAGTCGCGCCTCTACCGGCGGATCCTGTTGATCGGCAGCGAGAATATGACGCGGGTATGCGACTTCGAGGACCGTGGCAGCTGCATCCTGTTCGGCGACGGTGCAGGTGCGGCCGTGATCACCCCGGCAAACGGATCGGGTTCGCAGTTGCTTCACAGCCTCTTGCACTGTGACGGTTCCGAAGTGGAGATGCTCTGGATTCCGGCCGGCGGGGCCAGGCAGCCCACCTCGATCGAAACGGTTCAGCAGAAACTGCAATACGTGCAGATGAAGGGGCGCGAGGTCTTCAAGTTTGCCGTCAAGAAAATGGAAGAGGTCATCGAGCGGACCTTGTGTGAGACCGGTGTGCGGCCGGAGCAGATCAAGCTGCTGATCCCGCACCAGTCGAATCTGCGGATCATCGAGTTCATGCGCGAGCGGATGGGCTTGCCCAAGGATCGCGTGTACGTCAACATCGACCGTTTCGGCAACACCTCGGCGGCGTCGATCCCCATTGCCCTGGACGAGGCGCGGCGCAACGGGCAGATCGTGCCAGGCGATCTGGTTCTATTCCTGGCCGTGGGCGCGGGCATGACGTGGGCTTCGGCACTGGTCCGATATTAGACCGGGCGCAACTGGGCGCCGAAGGCGCGTCGCTGCTTTCGAGGAATGAGTCGGATGGCAAAGACGGCGATACTGTTTCCCGGCCAAGGCGCGCAGCACGTGGGGATGGGCCGCGATATCGCTGAAGCCTTCGACGTAGCGGCTAAGGTATTTGAGCAGGCCGATTCACAGCTCGGAATCTCGCTGAGTGAACTGTGCTTCAATGGGCCGGCCGACCGGCTCAATGCCACCGACATTTCCCAGCCGGCGATTTTCGTTACCAGCGTGGCGATCTGGGAGGCGCTGCGAGCAACCGGGGCGGCCGACGGGTTCTCGCCGGCGGGGGCTGCCGGGCTAAGCCTTGGTGAGTACACGGCGTTGTGGCTGGGGGGCAGTTTCGGTTTTTCCGACGGCCTGCGACTGGTGCGGCGCCGAGGTGAGTTGATGCAGGCTGCCAGCGAGGCGGCGCCCAGCGGCATGGTCAGCATCATGGGGTTGGACGAACGGCAGGTGGAGGCCCTGTGCGGGGAGGTGGACGGCGACGATGTACTCGTGCCGGCGAACTTCAACTGTCCGGGGCAGATCGTGGTGTCGGGGTCGAAGGAGGCATGCGAACGGGCGGTCGCCGCTGTCGCGGCTCAGGGAGGCCGGGCGGTGCCGCTGGCGGTGGCGGGGGCGTTTCACTCGCCGCTGATGCAGTCGGCGGCGGACGGGCTCGGGCAGGCGCTGTCCGAGGCACAAATCGAGACGCCCCGCATGCCGGTCTGTCGAAATGTGGATGGGGAATATCACGACCAGCCGGATTCGGTTCGCCGGTCGCTGTACAGTCAGGTGATACAGCCGGTGCGCTGGCAGCGCTGCATCGAGCGTATGATCGCCGACGGGTACGACCATTTCGTGGAGATCGGTCCCGGCCGGGTGCTGACCGGGCTGATGAAAAAGGTCAATCGCAAGATGAACATGACGAACATCTCCTCTGCGAAGGATGTTGCCAGCTAAGAGGGAGGTCGTTGCATGCTGTTGAAAGACCAGGTGGCGGTGGTAACGGGCGCGGCGCGGGGCATCGGACGAGCCATTTCTCTGGCTCTGGCCGGCGAAGGCGCCCACATCGTTGGGGTGGACGTTCTGGCGGATGCGCTCGATTCGACGGTGGGTGAGATTGCCGCCAAGGGCGTGAAGGCGGTGGCCAAGCGGGTGGACGTGACCGACAGCGAACAGGTGGAGCAATTGTTCGCCTCGGTGGTGTCCGACTTTGAGCGATTGGACATCATGGTCAACAATGCGGGGATCACGCGGGACACCTTGCTGCTGAGTATGGACGATCAGCAATGGGACCAGGTGATCCAGGTAAACCTGCGGGGTGTCTTTCTCTGCACGCGGGCAGCCGCTAAGATTATGCTTCGCCAACGGTACGGACGAATCGTCAATATGGCCAGCGTCTCAGGGCTGATGGGCAATGCCGGGCAGGCGAACTACGCGGCCAGTAAGGCCGGTGTCGTAGGCCTAACCAAGACGGTCGCCAAAGAGATGGCCAAACGGAAGGTCACCTGCAACGCCGTGGCCCCGGGGTTTATCAAGACCGACATGACCGACGCGCTGCCCGAGAAGGTCCGCGACCAGGTGAAACTGGTGATACCGGCAGGTCGATTTGGCCAGCCCGAGGATGTGGCTGCCGCCGTCGTGTTTCTGGCCTCGCCACAGGCTGAGTATGTCACCGGACAGGTGCTCTCAGTCGACGGCGGGCTCTATATGTGAGGGGTCGAGGCCCGTGGCTCGACCCGGGCGAAAGGCCTTGCAGGGCGCGGGGCGCGTTTGTTATAGTACCCGCCCAAATTGGGAACCCGTAGTGATGATCCATGCACTGTCACTATAGCCAAGGAGGAGACAACGTGCCCGAGGATCAAAGAACAGCCAATGACATCGAGGAGAAGGTCATCGGTATCGTTAGCGAGCAGATGGGTGTGGATCGCGCGGAGATCACGCGAGAAACCTCGTTCGTCAACGATCTGAACGCCGACTCCCTGGATACGGTCGAGTTGGTGATGGAACTCGAAGACGAGTTCGAGATGAGCATTCCCGACGAGGAAGCCGAGAAGATCCAGACCGTCGGCCAAGCCATCGACTACATCAACGAACACCGCGGAAAGAAGTGAGCCGGCCCGGTTGGCTTCTCCCAGGCGCAGCAGGTATGAGTAGACGCCGAGTGGTGATCACAGGCCTTGGCGTCGTCACGTCGCTGGGCGAGAGCGTGGAAGACTTTTGGAGCGCGCTGGTTGCCGGGCGTAGCGGCGTCGACACGGTCAAGCGCTTCGATGTCAGCAAGTTTGACGTGCGCTTCGGCAGCGAGTGTGTCGATTTCGATCCGTCTCGCTATGTGGATCGCAAGGCGGCCAAGCGGCTGGATCGTTTCGCCCAGTTCGCCATTGCCGGGGCCCAACAGGCTGCGACGCAAGCGAAGTATGATTCGAATGGCTTGGATGTGGACCGTGTGGGTGTGATCGTGGGCTCGGGGATCGGTGGATTGGCCGAACTCGAGCAGCAGCACGTGCGCTTGCTGGAGAAGGGCCCCGACAAGGTCTCGGCGTTCACGATTCCGAAACTCATGCTCAATGCCGCCAGCGGTAACATCTCGATTCTCTACGGCGCGCGCGGGCCGAACATGTCCGTGGCGACGGCCTGCGCGTCGGCCACCAATGCGATGGGCGACGCGTTTGCGACCATCCAACGAGGCGAGGCCGACATGATGTTTACCGGCGGCTCGGAAGCGGCGCTGACGCCGCTTGGGCTGGCGGCCTTTGCATCGATGAAGGCCCTGTCGGCGCGGAATGATGACCCGCCTCGTGGCTCACGTCCTTTCGACCGGGATCGGGACGGGTTCGTGCTGGGCGAGGGAGCGGGCATCCTGATCTTCGAGGAGTTGGGCCATGCCCGACGGCGCGGTGTGGCGATCCTGGCCGAAGTGCTCGGCTTCGGTATGAGCGGCGACGCCAGCGACATCGTCCAACCCCAACAGGAGGGCGCCGGCGCGGCGCTGGCCATGCAGCGGGCCTTGTGCGACAGCGGTCTGAAGCCCGAACAGATCGATTACATGAATGCCCATGGCACGAGCACGCAGCTGGGCGATCAGGCGGAGACCAAGGCGGTCAAGGCCGTCTTTGGCGAGCACGCGTACCGCCTGGCCATCAGCAGCACCAAGAGTAATATTGGCCATCTGCTGGGCGCCAGCGGCGCCGTGGAACTGGTGGCTACCGTGAGGACTCTTCAAAACGGGTTGATCCCCCACACGATCAACCTCGAGAATCCCGATGAGCTGTGCGACTTGGATTACGTTCCCGGCAAACCCCGCTCGAAGGACGTGAAGGTCGCCATGTCCAACTCGTTCGGCTTCGGCGGGCACAACGCTTCTATCGTGGTCGGCCGCTACGACGGCTCAAGGTAATCCCCTCTAGGGCCGATATTAGTCACATGGGCGCAGGGAGTGTGCGCCGACGCAGCGTTCCGATCGGATGATGATGCTCGATCCGCAGGCGGACATTGATGCGGTGCTGGCCGAGGCCGAGTCGTTGGCCCAGCAGGCAGCCGGCCATCTGGACACGGAAGCCGAGGTGGATGCATCCTACGATGAGAATGCGGCCACGGCCCATCTGGATCGCGCGGTCGCGGCCGAGGATGGGGGCGAGCCACTCAAGAGGATATTGGCCATTAGGGTTCCGGTTATCGTGCGCCTGGCCAAGCGGAACATGAGGTTGTCGGACGTTCTGCGCCTGTCGGTCGGATCCATTGTGGAATTCGACAGACCTTTCGACGCGGAGCTGGACCTGATGGTGAACAATCAGGTCATTGGCGCCGGGCAGGCCGTCAAGGCGGGCGAGAAGTTCGGATTGCGGATTTTGAACATCCGGACCGTTCGCGAGAAGATCAGCGCGCTGGCCGAGCAGGACGGGTAGACCCACGCGGGCGTTTGCCCGAACCATCACGTCCAAGACGAATCAACGGCTTTCAGCTAGTTGCCTAAGTAGCGTCAGGGCCTGTTTGCGGGTGCGCACCTGTTCGTTCAACTGGGCACGGTAGGCGGCGTCGAGCAGCTTGCTGAAGACAGGCCCCGGAGTCAGACCCATCGCGACAAGGTCGTTGCCGTTCACGAATGCGGGCGGCTCGACGGCCTGCGGCCGGATCGCGCCGGCGCGGCGCCTAAGGCTCCGGTAGCAGCCGAGTGGCCGGCCCTCGGCCAGCAGTCGGGCGCGGACAAGCGCGAGAAGCTCGTGGAAGTAGGGATGCTGCATCAGCTGCTTTACGTCGGCAAGCTCCAACTGGGCTTCCTTCTGTAAGGTCGACTGCTTTTCAAGCAGCCATACCACTGCCTTCCGCGTCGGGTTGCTGCAAGCCAGGGCCCGACAGATCCGATTGGCATGGCCGGGCTGCGAGGCGATGAGTAGGGCAGCCAACCCGACTTCAAACGAGCAGCGTCGTGGGAGGCGCTCGAGCACGGCCTGCGACAGCTTGACGCTCGCTGGTGGCCGCGAGTCGCCGGTCCACAGGTGCGGCAACAGCCGAGTTCGAGCCAGCAGACCCACACCGTCTGCCCGGCGTGGGGAGACAAGAATCATCGCCAGTTCGTCTCGCACTCTTTCCGCGCTGATTCGTCGTATCTGTTCGGCAGCGTGACGGATCGCCTGGTCGGTGGCGCGGTGGATGCGGAAGTCGAGCTGTGTGGCGAACCGCACCGCGCGCACCATTCGCAGGTGATCCTCGCGAAAGCGCAGCGCCGGATCGCCGATGGCGCGGATGATCCCTCGCCGCAGGTCTGCCTGCCCGCCGACGTAGTCAATCACACGTTTGGCGATCGGGTCGTAGAACATGCCGTTGACGGTGAAGTCGCGCCGGAGCGCATCCTGCCGCGCATCGGAGAAGGCCACCCGTTGGGGGTGTCTGCCGTCGGTGTACGCCAGATCGCTGCGGAACGTTGCCACCTCGATCCATTGGCCGCCCAGCCCTACGATCACGACGCCAAACTGAGCACCGACCTCTCGCCGCCGGCGGAACAACTGCATGACGCGTTGGGGTGTGGCGTCGGTGGCCACATCATGGTCCTTCGGTCGGCGGCCCAGCAGCATGTCGCGCACGCACCCACCGGCCAGGAGGGCCTCGTGCCCCGCCTTACGCAGCCGCTTCATGATCGCCACGGCGGCTGCTCGGTTGGTCAAATGCCGCTTGCCGCTCATGTGTATGCCCCGACAACTATGTGGCGAATTTGGTTCGTCTGGTGCCTCATCGGTCGGTACCGGTTCGCCAGCAGCGCCTCGGTCGCCGCGAGAACCAGCACGATAGCCAACAGATTGTCCCAGCCGGGGCGGTCTCGGTACAGACCCGTCATGCTGTCCAGCAGATCATCGGCGCCGGCGGCTACCACAACATCTGAAGGCAGCGCCGCAAGGGCGTCTGGCGAGAGTCGCATCAGATCCGATTCGCTCGGGTCGGTGTTCACCGCAAAGCGTCCCTCCGGAGCGTCTGGGCGCGGAACATACCAGCGGTACACACCCGCCCGGTACGTCTCTTGGAACACCACGGGGACGTTCGGCTCATCCGGCGCCGTCAGCCGCACGATCGGGCCTGCGACTCGAGAGCCCGTCGCAGGCGTCTGAATCTCGACCGCCGCACCCGTCCCGGATCGCGCTATCGCCACGGAGTCACCCTCCAGAAAGCTCGTCTCGCTGGTCGCACAGCGTGTAGGACGCAGGACTGCGCGCACCAGGACTGGTAGGAAAACCGGCTGGATAGGCAGGTTCGTCCACGAGCTATCGGCCGTCGTCGCAAAGGTAAGCGCCAACCCCGAAGCCGCCGAGGTCGAGTCATCCGGCCACTGCACCAGCAGCGGATCGCCGCCGACGAGCCAGGCGAGAGGGCGACCTCCGTCGACGGGGGCCAACTGGAAATGGCGGTAGACCAAAACGGATTCGTAATGCTGCGGTCGCTGCATCAGGTTGCCGAACAGCCAACTGGATTCATCCACCCGCGTAAGCGGCTCAGGGTCGGGGTGAGCAACGTCGCGCCCTGTTGCCTCGCCCATACGTGCCGCCAGCCATGGGCCACGGGGCGTCAGCACGTCTACCCATCCACTGTAACGCTTTGGATCGACATGCGGACCTGGAAACGTGACGACCGTGCCGCCACGTTCCACCAGCCGGCCCAGGGCGTCGGCTACCGATGGCTCTACCGACGGTACGTCGCCGAGCACCACGGCGCTGCTCGACAGCACGTCTGACGGGGACACACTTCTCGCGGTGCGGATGCGGATGTTCATCGCGATGTTGGTGCTGCGCAGCGCCGCCTCGACGTAGGAGCCTGCGTGCTTGCCAACAACCGAGTCGTCACCGACGACAATCAGCACACTCGGCGGTTCAGAGATGTGCAGGGCGAGGTGTCGTTGATTGTCGTCGCCTAGATCATCGCGTGCAGCCTGCGCATCGACAGTGATGCCGTGCCAGCCCGAACGATCGAACGTATGCGGCAGTGTCACCACGTGGGTGTCGCCTTCCGATCCGGCCGCGGCGAGAAGCAGCCTTTCCGTCATCGTTTCGATCGGGCGATCATCCAGCCGAAGTCGAACCGTCACATCCTGAGGCGTGGCCGACGCATTAATGACCGTAGCGACCAGACGTACCGGCAGGCCCACAACGTAGCCATCTCCCTCGACCCGCAGGTCCGTCAGCCCTACGCTGACCGGCTCGCCGGCCGGGCAATCGACCAGCGCGATCGCAGGTGCGTCGGGGTCGCTGACGACCTCGGCGACCCGCTGCGGATCGAGGCTGGCCTGTTGCATGTCGGTCAGCACGCAGATTATCCCACGGGCGGCATGGTGTTGATCCAGGATCTCTCTCGCGCAGCGGACCTGATCGGCCAGCCTTGCACGGCCGATGCCCGGCTCGACGGCGTCGAGTTGTTGCTCCAGCCGCCCGCGGTCGGTGAGCAACCCGTGCGACTGGTCGGTCGGTGGGCCGTTTGTCACGATCAACGCGCACTGTCGTAGCGTATCCCACCGGCGCAGAAGTCGCTTGGCGGCGGCGCGCGCCCGGCCGAGGCGTGACTCCTGCAGGTGGCGAGTGGCCATCGAAAGCGAGTTGTCCAGCACGATCACGCATGACTCAGGCCCGGCGGCACCCCATCCGCCGCCGCATGCCGGCTGCGCCAAGGATATCGCCAGAATGGCCAACAGACCCACACGGGCCATCATCAAAAGCCAGTGCTGCACCCGCCGCCGCCGTACCGTGCGTTCAGCCGACACACGCAGGAAGCGCAGGCTGCTGAAAGGTATCTCGGGTGCGCGGGCGGTCTGAAGCAGGTGCAGCACGACCGGTATCGTCGCGACGAGCCCCCCGAGCGCCAGCAACCATCCCCAACCGGCCAGAGCAAAATGGATCTGCGCCGTCAATGCAGCACCTTTCGTCTACTGGCCAGATAGCCTCGCAGCGTGTGATGGTACGGAGTGGTCGTGCTCGTCGGCAGATAGTCGATCGTACTGTCGTTGCACTCACGCCGGATGAACGTAAGAAACTGCTCGACCTCGCGGCGGTACCGATCGCGAATCAATTTCGGGTCGATCTGTAAGCGTTCGCCGGTCTCCTTGTCGACGAAAGAAACCAGGCGTGAGAACGGCAGATGCAGTTCGGCATCGTCGAGAAGGTGAAACACGACAACCTGATGCTTGCGATGGCGGAAGTGTCGCAGACCGCGCATGACGGCGGCCGGGTCGTCGTAGAGGTCGCTCATGACGATCACCAGGCCGCGCTTGGCGATCCGTTCAGCCGGGTCGTGGAACGTGTTGCTGATCGACGTGGCACGGCCGGGGCGAATCTGCTCGAGGAGATTGAACAACCGATCGAGGTGCGACGGCGAGCCGCCGGGCGCCAGATAGGAACGTATCTGCCGATCGAAGCAGACAAGTCCGACCAGGTCCTGCTGTCGCACCATCAGATAGGCCATGATGGCGGCCAGGTAGCACCCATACTGCAACTTCGTCAGCACTCTGCTGCCGTAGTCCATCGACCCGGAGATATCCAACAGCAGGTGCGCCCGCAGGTTCGTCTCCTGCTCGTAGCGTTTCACGAAGAATCGGTCGGTACGCCCTATCGCCACCCAATCGAGGTGCCGCAGGTCGTCGCCAGGGGTGTAGGGGCGGTGCTCGCTGAACTCGGACGAGAAGCCGTGGTGTGGGCTGCGGTGCAGGCCGCTGATGAATCCCTCCACCAGCGTGCGGGCGACCAATAGAAGGCTGCCGAGCATGGCGGCCTGGTCGGGCTCGAAATAGCGGTACGGCAACGACCCCATCAACTCACCGGTGAAAGAAAGGTTACAGCCATCGTGCCGTATTCACGACGGGCGAAGCTCCGCAGGGCGCCGTAGCAGAGATCATCATATGCGGCACGGACTTCGTGCCGCAAGACGACCACCACCTCGGATGACACGAAGATCTCGCGTCCGACGCGGGTCATCAGCCGACCCACCGCCGAGTCGATACCCGCCTCTCGGCTCAGGCGATACGGAGGGTCGAGGAAAACCAGATCGTATCCGCCTTCGACGTGTGGCAACGTCGCGCCCGAGATCGTCAGCGCGTCGGCGGTCAGAATGGTGACCGCGTCGGTCAGACCGAGCGCGTCGATGTTTTGCTCGAGCCGTCGCGTCGCTCGCCTATCTCGCTCGACGAAGCAGCAGCTTCGCGCCCCCCGAGACAGGGCTTCCAACCCCAGCATGCCGCTGCCGGCAAACAGATCCAGCACCGCGATCGGCGGCAGCTCACCCGGCAGAGCCCATCGCGCGCCAAGGGTGTCGAAGACCGCCTGACGGACGCGATCGGGCATGGGACGGGTGGTCAGCCCGGCGGGTGGCATGATGCGTCGTCCCCGATAACGTCCAGCGATAATCCGCACCGAAGGCTCCCGCCCCATGCTGCGACGCGTTGCGCTGCTCAAGTGCTGGCCTGCACAGCATTTATCATACGACTGCTCGTTGACGGTGTGCAAGGCGAACACTATACTCGCGCCGTGTCGTGACGACTGTATGGGGTCCTGGGAAAGGATCAAGGCGAATGAGTTCGACGCTTTGCGACCATTGCACCGGATTGTGCTGCCGCTACTTCGCACTGCCCATCGACTCGCCTGAGACGCCCGGAGACTTTGACGACGTACGGTGGTACCTCATGCATGAAGGCACCAGCGTGTTCGTCGAGGACGGGCAGTGGTTCCTCAACGTCGAGGCGAAGTGCAAGAACCTCATGCGCGACAATCGCTGCGCCGTGTATGAGAAGCGGCCACGGACCTGCCGTAACTACAAGACCGACAATTGCGACTATCACGACGGGCCCTATGAGTACGAGCATCAGTTCACCGATGTGGAGTCACTGGAGGGCTATGCTCGCCGTTTTCTGCGGGCGAGGTATCGCAAGAATGCTCGAAAAACCGCCAAGAGAAGCGAACGTGTCAAAGCTCGGTCGGCTGCGTGATTGGCGATGGCCCGGCGCCGGGTGGGTCGCCTGGATGGCCGTTGGCGTGCTGATTGCTGTGGCTCCGGGGTGCATCTGGTATCCGGCCGGCTTGGCCATCGAATCGCCGCCCGGGTCCGGCTCGTTTCGAGGTAGCAAGCACGTCCAGTACGTGCACGTCGGTCAGCCCACTACGTTTAGCTTTGTCCTTCGCGGGGTGGCCGATTACGCGGAGGTCTTCTTCGGGGGCGCCGCGCCGCCTGTCACCATCAGGCCGGTCAATGAAGGGGCGTTCCGCTTCGAACAGAGCTTCGAGAGGCCTACCGATCCGCATGCCCCGGTCATCGTGGCGGCGACAGCGTATCGGATCCGAGCGGCTCAGGACCGCATGTACATCGGTGGCAAGCCGATCACACGGGAATTGGGCGACGACGTGCCCGACCATCGCTGCGCCAAGGCGAAGATGACGTTAGGTGTGTATCAGAGCCGCGTCGAGGTGCGTGTCCCAGCCGACGAGGCGCCGGCCGTGTGGGCCGCGACGCGTTTGCTCATGCAGCATCCCGGCGGGCGGACGGTGACGGTGTATCCGGCGCAAGGCCCGAGCGACGGGTTCACCGTCAGCGGTCCCGGCGAGGACGACTGCTACCTGGTGACGTACCATCCCCGTTACGATGAACTGAGCTCGGCAGGTGCTACCGAAGCGGTCGTCTCCGGCCGCGACCCGAACGGCCGGTTGCGAACGTGGCAGGGACAGGTTTCAGGCCCGCCAGGCCGTCAATAGGTGTGCTGTCCATGAAGATTGGTTCGTATAGAGGCACTCGCGACTTCTACCCAGAGGAAATGGCCGTCCGCAACTGGCTCGTCGACGTGTGGCGGCGAGTGTCGTTGCGGCATGGGTTCGTCGAATACGACGGCCCGACGCTTGAGATGCTTGAGCTCTACACGGCTAAGAGCGGGCAGGAAATCGTCGATCAGTTGTTCAACCTCACCGACCGCGGCGGCCGCGCCCTGGCGCTTCGGCCCGAGATTACACCTACGCTCGCCCGTATGATCAATGCCCGGGCCAGCTCGCTCCCCAGGCCCATCAAGTGGTTCAGCATACCGCGCTGCTACCGAGCCGAACGCCCCCAACGCGGGCGGCTTCGCGAGTTCTTCCAGTGGAATCTCGACGTCGTCGGCACCGACGATCCGCTGGCCGACGTCGAGTGCATTCTGGCCAGCATCGACTGCCTGCGCGAACTGGGGCTGACGGCCGAGGACGTCGTGCTCAAGATCAGCGACCGTCGGCTGGTCGGCGCCATACTCGAGCAGCTTGGCTTGCCTGCCGACCGGCACGAGGCCGCCTTTGCGGCGGTCGATAAGGCCACGCGGCTGCCGCCCGAGGCGCTGGCCGAGCTGTGGGCCGACACGGTCGGTTCGGCTGTTCGCTTCGCCGAGCTCGAGCCGCTGTTGGCGATTCAGTCGCGCGCTGCCCTGCGGCAGTCCGATTGGTCGGTGCTATCGGCGCCCGCGGGGGCTGGGCACGCGGCGGCGGTCGACCGGCTGTTCGAGCTGCTCACCGCGTGCGGGGTGGGCGACTACTGCGACTTCGACGCCCGTATCGTCCGCGCCTTCGCCTACTACACCGGTCCGGTGTACGAGGCGTTCGATCGCCGCCAAAACCTGCGGGCCGTCCTGGGCGGCGGGCGCTACGACGACCTGCTGTCGGTCCTGGGTGGGCCGAAAATGTCCGGCACGGGCATGGGCATGGGCGACGTGGTCATCCTGGAGCTGCTCAATGAGCTGGGCCGCGTGCCCCGGCTCGACCGCAAAATCGACCTGTTCCTCGTCGACGCCGATCGGGAGCTTTTCGACCAGGTGCTGCAGAGCGCCTCAGAGCTTCGCCGGCAGGGGTTCGCGTGCGAGTTCAGCTACAAGCGTCAGGCGGTGGGCAAGCAGCTTTCGGCCGCGGCGGCGATGGGGGCGAAGCGCTGCGTCATCTTCGGCGACGAAACGCGCAGCGGCGGCGCCGTGACCGTTAAAGACCTGGCCACCCAGAAACAGAAACAGATTGCTCTATCCGATGTGATGAGAGATCCGATGCAGTCGGTCGAGTAGCCGGCTGGCCCGTTTATGGTGCGACGCAACGTTCACTACGAAGCGGCATTTGAGAGCTACCTCCGCTCAGCCGGCGTGGCGCACCTGGCCATCGATGAGACCCATCGGGCCGCCTTCGGCGTGGCGCGGATCAAGTCGTTCGACCTGCTGATCTACCCACCCGACGGGAATAACCTGATCGTCGATATCAAGGGCCGTCAATTTCCCTATCGCCGAGGTCGCACGCGCCGCTATTGGGAAAACTGGGTCACGCGAGAGGACCTCGACGACCTGAGGCAGTGGCAGGAGGTCTTCGGCGACGGGTTTGCAGCCGCCTTCGTGTTCGCCTACTGGCTGACCGAGCCGCAGCCCGACGGGCCGATCGAGCCCGACTGCGTCTACCAGGACGAGGTGTACGCGTTCCGGGTCTGCCCGCTGGCCGAGTACGAGGCTCACGCTCGCCCGCGGTCGCCGAAGTGGGCTACGCTGACGGTGTCGGCGTCGACGTTTCGGCGGATCGCCCGCCCGGTGGCCACGCTCTGGTAGGGGGGTGGCAGGCGGAATGGCTTGCTTCTATAATTGCTGCCGATAGAAGAGGTAAGAGTTTTTATCCGGCGATTGGCCGACAGGTGGATAGGTATGGTTCGCAAGGTCGTTAAGCTGTTGCAGTGGGTTTTGCCGGTACTGTTGCTGGTGGCGCTGGCAGGCGTGCCGGCTCGCGCGGCCACCCGCCGTGATGCCCGCGGGGGCGTCAAGAAACTCGAGGCGAAGCGCCCGATCCCGCAGTGGGCGATGGCCTCTCTGTTTGCCGTCGGCTGTCTGGCCATCGCGTTCAAGAACAGCAAACGTACGCACCTGGACTAGGCGCAAGGGGCATTCTTCCACACCATGTCGAACATTGGATTCTGGGGGGTGTTTCTGCGCAGCCGTGGGGTGTGTGTATAGGGCGTAGCTGACCTGCGACTGAAATGGACGCCAACCGCCGGCGGGCGTGAGGTCCGGTGTGGCGGGGAATCTGGCCGCCCGGTCCCGAACGAAGCCAACCTGCCGCGCGCGCTGGCCAGTCTGGACTCTGGCCCGCAGTGGAAGGTCAGGCGTCCGGGCGAGTACGTGCGGATGTGAAATCCCGCCCACCAGCAGCGGGGAAAAAGGTTCTGCTATCCAGGGGCTCCGGCTCTCTCTGAAGGTATTGGGGGATTAGGGGCTCAGAAAAGGTCGCGGGCGCCTTCGGGCGGGCGCGCGGCCGGACGCGGCGGCGCAAGCCGCCTGACGTACTCCCCTGGCCTTGTGGTGCTGCCGGAGTCCCGCGAAACGGGGGCGGGGGTAGAGGCTCCACGCATCAGTCCGGCGCGACTTAGAATTCGGATATGATGTAGTATGTCTATTCTTGCGTGCCGGTTCGCGCGAAACTGGGAGTGAAGAGCCCTTCACCAAGGTAGCATACAAGCGGGAGGCGAGACGCGCTTGCGCGTCGCTCACTTTGTGGCTTCGACGCTCTGGTTGTGCCAGACCCCCACCTCCATAGGGTATCTGATTCGGCCGAACACCCAATCGTTACGCCGGGGCTCCACGACACTGTGGATGTCAAGACTACGATGGTCCGTCCTCTGTGTGACACGGTGCTTGTAGCAGATTTCACCGACGATCTGAAGGGGGCGCCCCAGAAAGGCTTCCTCAAATGGGATTAGAACTGTGATGTAGAGGCTATCTATCTGGTAGCGTTTGCTTAGGTGGAAGGGAAACTGCCCGTCGGAATTCTTCTTCCACTGAACAGGCTTGCCGTCGACCAGTATCTTTTCCACCTCAATCTCGCCTTTGCCATGGCAATCATCCGTGAAAAAGTCGAGGCTCAACTCGATTGAGTCCGGGTGCTCTTCTGGCTGAATCTCGATTCCATAGTCTAGTGTGTTGAGCCACACCCGCTCATTTACGTGGATAAACCAGTTTATGCCGGTGAAGATAATGAGGACCACGAATAGAGATACCCAGAATAGTATCCGCTTCCGCATTGGTCCACTCACTCCCAGACGGCCAGCTCCGAGAATCCTAAGAGGGACAGCGCGGCTGCACAAGCGCCGCCAGCCCACCGAGCGCCAGCAAGCAGAGCGTCATAGGTTCGGGCGTAAGCTGTAGGTAGTCGAAAGTGGTCCCGCCCCCGCCTGTGTTGGTGAGTGACAGCCTGTGCGTCCCACCGGCCAAGTCGCCCAATGGGAATTGATAGTCCACTGCTGGCCAACCGTTGGGGACGGCCACATCGTTGACAAGGTGGGTGTCGATTTCGACCTGCAAACGCTCGCCCTGATACACGTCTCGGTATGAGGCCCACACGTGCAGTATCGCGTTGTGTGTAAGCGCATTGAGGGCGAAGTCAATGTGGACGGTCTGCGGCATGGTAGGCCAGTCTTCGGGCGGGTTAATCTGGCCGGGGAAGTCCAGCCAGAAATCGCCCGCCGTGTCGAGGTGGTCGGCCCAGTCGAGCGGCACCGTCTAGAAGATAGGCTCGCGCTGCATGGGGGTTTCGCGGAACTCATCGTCCCCATTGGCCGGCACGCCGATTTGCCAGACCAGTTCCACCGCGTTCGCCGAAGCCTGGCCGGCCACGCCCAGACACCAAGCTGCCGCCAACACCAAAGGCACGCGCGTCATGACAATCCCCTTTCCTGTATGGAAGTCACTGTCTCAGGATAACGGATAGCGCTATCAGGCGCCAACCGGCAGGCTACGAAGTCCGCGAAACGCGACAAGATCCGGGCCTCCGCAACGCAACTTGTGCGAGCGTAAGGGTCTCCATTGTAGGTAGTTACGACAGTCCGAGTGGCCGGAGGGTGTCCGGTTGGGCGTCGCGTGGTCTGAAGGGTGCCCAACGTCGGGGGCATCCTAACATCCCTTCTGGCCCCGTTCTTGTAAGGCAGGTCAGCCGCTGTTCGCTCTGGCGCACAACCTGGCGGCCTTCCTACCGAGACTTGCCCTGCCACCGTCAGTGAAGCACTGGTCGCCGACGACGCTGCGGGAGAAGCTGATCACAATCGGTGCCAAGGCGGTCGCCCACGCGAGGTACGCCATCTTCCAGATGGCCCGGGTGGCCGTGCCCAAGTGCCGGGTCCGGGCAATCCTCAAGCGGGTAGAACGGTTGCGACTGTCCGAGACGGTGCCGGGATGACGGCTGGAACCGTCGCGACGGCCAGGGACGACGCAGGCAACCGGGAGAGTCTGCGCGGGTCGCCGAGAGACGTATTTACGCAGGGCGTTCTGGGGTGAGATCCTGGCTCGGAAACGGCCCACCGCCGTCTCGGTCGAGCAAAGGAAGTGTTTGCCGATCCTCGGTTCGGCGCTAGAATCGTCAGAAAGGCACACGGCGCTCGTCGGCCCCAGGTCATCCGGCAGATCCCGCCTGGCGCTTTGCACAACTTCAGACAAAGAAGGGATATAACCTCATGAATAACGAAAGCAAGTGCCCGGTAACGGGCAAGACTCACGAACACGCAGCTGGCAGAGGCACGTCGAACCGAGACTGGTGGCCGAACCAGGTAAACCTCAAAGTACTCCACCAGCACTCTGCGATGAGCAATCCGATGGGCGAGGAGTTCAACTACGCTGACCAATTCAAGAAGCTCGACCTGGAAGCCCTGAAGAAAGACCTCTATGCGCTGATGACCGACTCGCAGGACTGGTGGCCGGCCGATTACGGCCACTACGGGCCGCTCTTCATCCGGATGGCATGGCACAGCGCTGGCACATACCGGGTGGGCGATGGCCGAGGAGGCGCAGGGTCGGGCAGCCAACGCCTGGCGCCCCTCAACAGCTGGCCCGACAACGTGAACCTCGATAAGGCGCGCCGCCTGCTGTGGCCGATCAAGCAGAAGTACGGCAGCAAGATCTCCTGGGCCGACCTCATGATCCTTGCCGGCAACTGCGCGATTGAGTCGATGGGACTTAAGACTTTCGGCTTCGGCGGCGGTCGCGAAGACGTCTGGGAGCCGGAAGACGACATTTACTGGGGGACCGAGACCGAGTGGCTTGGCGAC
>CBFCZG010000043.1:0-18703 GCA_965602375.1 uncultured Phycisphaerae bacterium
CGTCACGATCTCCATCTATGTGTAGGCACTGGCACGCTGGGCGATGATTTCCACGCAGCCCTCAAGACCCGCGCCGCCCAACTCGACCACCCCGTAACGCTCGAACACTTCCGCGACGTGGCCAGCCTCGACAGGGAGCTGGCGTACATCGACTCGCTTTAAGCAGGGGGCCTGGATACGGCCAGCACGCAACACCGCCCGCTGCATACTCAGGCGCCGGCCCGATACGCTACGTGTCCGCCTATGATGGTTGCCGTCGGGGCGAGGTTCGACCGCAGCACGTTCTCGATCGGGTCGTCCGGACTGTCGGCGTCGAGCGGGACAGCCACAGCATCGGCCCATTTGCCGGGCGACAGCGAGCCGATCCGCTCGTCCCAACCCAGCGCTCGAGCGCCATTGATCGTACCCATCGCCAGAAGTGTGGCCCCTGGAAGTTCCGGGTACCGTCGTCGCAGCAGCCGCAACTCATCGAGAACCGACAGCGTCGGGCTCGACGCGAGGCTGTCGGTGCCCACGCAGACGTTCACGCCTGCGGCCAGCATCTCGATGAACCGGTGTTCCCTGTGCTGGAAGTATCGGTGCGACTGCGGACAATACGCCACGCTGGCCGGGGATGCCGCCAGCACCGCCAGATCCTCGTCGTCGAGGTAGTTCACGTGCGCCAGCAGTGTCGGATGCGCCAGCAAACCCACGCGCGCTGCATAGGCAACCGGCGACAGGCCCGTCGCCGACACGTTGTCGTCAATGATCCCCAACATCGTTAGGAAGCGGTGCAGGTTTCCCGCCCCGTGCCGAACGAACGTGCCCTCATCCGATGTCTCCGCCAGGTGGGTGGTCAAAGGCCAGTTATTCCCTCGCGCCAAATCCAGACACCCTCGGTACACCTGCTCGGCCACGCTGTAGGGCGCGTGGGGCGATAGGCCGATCCGAAGCCCGTCGTCCTCGGCCATGCCTTCCATGTCACGACCGAGCCGCGTCAGCGCGTCGTGCCGCTTTCGGCCAATGCCCAGACACTCGGCAAAACACACGGCGCGGAGAGGATGATCCCTCAACGTCCGCCACGCGCGATTGCCGTAGCAAATATCGCCTACGCAGGTAACCCCCGCAGCCAAGGAAGCATCGGCGCCCTCGCGCACCGCGGCGGCGATGGCGCTCTCGTCGGTCGGCCGTCGCGCCGTTACCTCCCCAAGCCACGTGACGAAGTTGCCCCTGTAGCGAACCTTGCCGGCCAGCCCGCTCAGTTCCAGGTGGGTGTGGGCATTGACCGTGCCCGGAAGCAGCACAACCTCACCCAGATCGACTCCCCCCGCTGCCAACCTTCCCCGCGCCGGCTCGACGGCGGCAACCTTCCCCGCCTCGATGCGCATGTCCGCCGACGCGATACGACCCCCGTCCTGGTCACGTCGCTGGCTCGGGCCGCCCGAAGCCAACGGCACGATCCACGCAGCCCGCACGACTGTTGGATCAGTCGATCGCGAAATCATGGAACATCGCTATCAATGGGGGAGATGGGACGCATGGTGTTGGGCGATTACCTGCCCGATGTCCTCGCCCTTGTACTGCCTGGTCAGCTCGTCCATGAAGCGCTTCATGGTCTCCAGTCGCTGCCGCGCCAACTCCTTGCTCCGCTCGAAGCGGAAGCTCTCGTTGATCCTCGCTTCCCAGTAGTGATACTCGCGCTGCCGCTGCCACGACCTGAGCAACTGCTCGGCACTGCGCTCGCCCAACGCACAACGACGCGCCTCGCGGCACCACAGCAGAGGCCCGAACTCGTCCAGATTGTCCGCGTCGGCAAGGATGCTCGCCTCAATGCGATCCGGCCGGCGTTGCCTCATCTGTTGCAACGCCTCACCGGCACGCCGAAGGCTGCGTTCCGGCAAAGCATCGCCCAACGTGTCAACCAGCGCGGCCGCTGCCAGTCCCAGTTGCTGCGCCGACGTCGGACAGGTCAAGAGTTGCCACGCCGCAACGTCCCCGCGCCGTACCTCAGCCGCCCACCCTACATCGTGGAAGAAAGCCCCCGCCGACAGGGCCACGCGATCGATGTTCGCGTCCGCTAGTTCCCGGTATTCACAGGCGCACGCCGCATTGTGGGCCACCCTCACACAATGCTCCCACAGAAACAGGTCCGACCTGCCTCCGTCGAGCTCGAGCGCCAGCAGTTCACGAGCTCGCTGCTGCACGACTTGCGTTTCGGCCATGCGCCTCTCCGCGCTTGAGCCACTGTCTCGAAGAGCAACGCGGCCCCTTCAGATCGCGCCTGCCGATAGGCCGTTCCTGTGCACCGCACGTCAACCGAAAATGCGACCTGCCGATGTGCGCTGACGCGCAACTCTCTCCTGCCCGACTAATACTTTAGCGACTCGCTGAGGATTTGGTAGTAGCAATTTCGCTTGGCCGGCCGGAAACCTGCATCCGCAATCAAGCGGCAAATCTGCTGCTCGGTCAGGCGGTATGTCGTGCCCGCTGCCGCTACCACATTCTCCTCCATCATCACCGAGCCCATGTCGTTGGCCCCGAAGAAGAGGGACAACTGCCCGACCCGCGGTCCCTGAGTCACCCAACTCGCCTGAAGATTAGAAACATTGTCCAAAAACAGCCTCGCGACCGCCAGCATGCGCAGATACTCGCAGGCCCCGCCCAAGTGGAGTTGTTCACCATCGGGCGCCGAGCCCGCCTTTGCCTGCTCCGTACGCCCCAGTCGCGTCGTGCCCGGCTGGAACGTCCACAGAATGAACGCCGTAAACCCCCCCGTCTCGTCCTGCAACTGCCGGATCCGCTCCAGATGCTCGATACGCTCCGCAACCGTCTCGACGTGCCCGAACATCATGGTCGCGCTGGTCCGCATCCCCAGCAGGTGCGCCTGCCGCATGACCTCCAGGTAGCCGGCCGTATCCACCTTGTGCGGGCCGATCCGCCGCCGCACGCGATCCACAAGAATTTCGGCCCCGCCGCCCGGTATCGTGTCGAGCCCCGCATCCCGCAGCCGAGCCAGCACGTCTCGCACGCTCAGCCCGAACCACTGACTGAAAGCCGTGATCTCCGGCGGGCTGAACCCGTGGATGTGGATGGCCGGCCACCGCCCCTTGATGAACCGCATCAGGCCCAGATACCACTCGAAATCGAGCACCGCTGGCGGCACGAGCCCCCCTTGCAGCAGCACCTGCGTGCCGCCGATGGCCGCCAACTCGTCGATCTTCCGACCGATCTGCTCGTAGCTCAGAACGTAACCTTCTTTAGAATCAGGGTTTACGCTGAAATCGCAGAAGTCACAGCCCGCGACGCAGATATTCGAGTAGTTGATATTCCGGTCGACCACGTATGTTCGGTAACGCTCGGGATGAAGCCGCATGCATGCTTCATGGGCTCGCCGGCCCAGATCATGGATCGAAAGCTCCCGACACATCGCAAGGGCGTCGGCGCGGTCCAAACGGCTGATGGTTTGACTACTGGTGGTCACGGCTGATGCTCGGCTGGCTGGTTGGCCACTGTCAGGTCACGTGGGTATGCCGGCAATAGGTCCATTTGCTCGGCCATCTCGAGGAAAAGTTCCAAGCCCTTGTGATGCCTTGGAGTTAGAGCAAAGTTCAGGTACTGCGTGAGGTAGCTCGCCGCCAGTTCCACTGGCCAGCCATTGTCCGGCCCATGAATCCGGGCCAGCTCAGCCGCCCGAGCCACCCCGCGGTCTCGTGCCGCGTCGAGCAGTCTCGGCAGCTGGCCCAACTCGTTGTGGCGCTTGGCCGCCCACACTGCAAACACGAACGGCAGGCCAGTCAGTTGCTTCCACGCCCCCCCCAGGTCCACCTCGAAGCCGAACTGTCGTGTCGGCTGGCTGACCACCTTGTCACCAATCAGCAGGACAGCCTGACAGGCATCCAGCGACTCGCGACGCGCGTCGATCCGCTGAACCGGCAGCGCGCGCCCGTACAGCCGCCGCCACAATACCTGCGCCAGCACCACCGATGTGTGCGAATCACCGTCCACGTGCAGCGCGGTAATGCGGTCGGGTGGGACCCGAGAAAAGATGCGGACCGTCATCGTCTGGCCGTCCGAGGCGATGCACCCGTCCGAGACGATGCGCCAGTCCGGGCGGTTCCGGCCGAAATCGACGGCCGGCACGAGCACCGCGTCGGCCTGGTCGGTCTCGAGCAGAGCGGGCAGCTCTGCCGGCACGGCCAGCTTCAGCGTGATCCCCGTCTGACCGTCGAGTCCGTCAATCAACGGCTTCGTGTTGAGAAACGAGACCGCCGCAACCACCCATCGACGCTGGATATTCGTCTGATCGGTCTGCGTACAGCTTGTGGACATCTCGCGGCAAGCTCCCTTCAATTCCGCCCATTATAAGGATGTCGCACTGACGAAGACAGCTACGGGCCGCCCGGGGGCCATGGCATCGTTGGTGCGGCCCAGGATTGTGCTATAATGAGCGGTCTTGTGAAACGCAGACTCATCGACAACCTGCGCCGCGTGGGCGACCGCATCGCCGCGGCTGCCGAACGTAGCGAGCGCCGACCCGAAGACGTACAAATCGTGGCGGTGACCAAATCGGTCGAGATGGATGTGGTCCGGCAGTTGCTGGAGTTGGGCATCGCGGATCTGGGCGAAAGTCGCGTCCAGGTGCTGGTCAAACGGGCGGGTATGCTGGACGAGCAGTGGCAGCGGCGTCTGGCTCGCACGTCGCAGGAGCCCCCCCACCAGCCGGCCCGGCCTCGCTGGCACATGGTCGGGCACCTTCAGCGCAACAAGGTGCGTACGGTCCTGCCCTGGGTCGAGTTGATCCACTCGCTGGACTCGCTCCGCTTGGCTGAGGAAGTCAGCGCCCAGGCGGTCAAAGCCGATCGCGAGGTCCGCACCCTTATGCAGATCAACCCCACCGCAGAGAAGACCAAATTCGGAGTCGCCGTCGGGGCAGCCATTCACCTGGTCGAGCAAATCGTCAGCCTGCCGAAGCTTACGCTGATCGGTCTCATGGCCATGGCCCCGCTGGCCGACGATCCCGAGAAGGCGAGGCCGGCCTTCGAGCGGACACGAGAGTTGTTCGAGGAGATTCGGGGCGAAAAGGTCGTCGGGCCCGAGTTCGCCCACCTCTCGATGGGCATGAGCAACGACTATGTTGTGGCGGTTGAGGAGGGGGCCACGATGGTGAGGATCGGCACGGCGCTCTTCGACGGGCTCCCCAATCAGGTTGCCAGCGAAGCCTGATCAGGCAAGGCATGGACTTCGACCCGTTCTATCTTTTCCGATACCTGCTGTGCGTGTTCTGCACCATCTATGCCGCCGCACGCACCGGTCAGACGCTGCTTCGCTGGCAGCGATGGCTATGGGTGGATGGGCGATCGCAAGCCCTCGTAAGACGGTACCTCATGGCGCAGTTGGTTCGCGTTCGCCTGCGGCGGTTCGGGTTCGACGTGCTGCAAATCGTCGTTCTACTTGCGATCTTTTGGCAGGTGATCCTCCTGCATGAACGGATCTGAAAACTCTCAGCCTGACGACAAGGCCAGCACCGGCCTGGCGGACCTGCCGAACGATGAGTTGGTCCGCTACGGCACGGAACTGGGATTGAGGCTGCGCCAGAACGCTCCGCGCGGTGAGTTGCTGCGGGTAATCCGGCAGCGTCAGGAGCTGCTGGTGCAGTTGGGCCGGCAAGCGATGCTGGACGTGTGCGTCTGGGCCCGTCGTCCGGTGCGGCAGTCGGCCAGCAAGGAGCATCTCGCCCGAGAGATTGCCCAGATAGGCAAGATGGACTTTGCCGGATTGAGCCGTCCGGGCCTGATCACGCTGGCGAAACTGCGCGGAGTCGAGCCTTCCCGCGACGAGCCGGACGAGCAGATCCAGATAAGGCTCCGTCGGGCAGAGTCCTTCTCGGACATGCTCCGCCGCAAGAGACGGGCGTTCGAGGCGGCCTTGGTGGCCAAGCTCGTGCCCGGCGGGTCGCCGGACGAGCCGAAGGAGTACCGCTTTCTGCCCGAAAATCACGCCCACCCCGATCTGAAGGAGCAAATCGCACAGGAAGGCCTGGTCGGCGGCATCGCCAGTAAGCTGCGAGGCGTGGCCGACGACTACGTCGCCCAAAAGCTCGACGAGATCGAGCACCGCATCGATCGCAAGCTGGACGAGATCGACGGGCGCCTTCAGGAATGGCGCGATCGCGAAATCACCAATCGCCTGCGGATCATCAAAATCACGCTGGTGGCCATGATTCTTGTGGGCCTGCTGTCGCTGGGTTATAAGTATATGGACCGCTTGGTGGGCAGCGCGCCCGCGGCCCAGGGCCGACAAGACGCGGCATCGGTCGCGACCCGGGACTAAACATGCTTGAACGCTTCGACAAGTTCGCCGAGAAAGCCGTCCGTCTGGCCAACCAGATCGCGCGGCAATACGACCAGGAATACGTGGGCACCGAACATGTCCTGCTGGCGGTCGTACAGGCCGAAGGACTCGGCTCGTTTCTGCTCAAGGACCGCGGTATCCAGTACGACCTCGTCAAGGCCCGAGTCGACGCGGTCATGCAGAAAGCGATGGAGGAAACGTGGGTGTTCGGCCGCCTGCCGGGCACGCCGCACTTCAAGAACGTCGTGGCGCGGGCCATCGAGGAAGCCCGCGGGCTTGGGGCCTCGCACGTGGGCACCGAGCATCTCCTGTTGGGGCTGCTGCGCGAGCGCGGGTGCCTGGCACACAAAGTCCTGGACGAGATGGGCCTGACGGCTGACAACGTTCGAGATCAGATCCGCCAACTATCCAAAAGCTGACCGAAGGGGCCGGCATGATCGAATCGGCAGGCCAAACCCGCGCGGGACACGGGGCCGATCCTTACACCGTGGCCGTCATCGGCGCCGGCGCCGTCGGCGCGACCACAGCCTACGCCCTCATGATGCGGGGGCTCGCGCGCCGCATCGTGCTCAACGACGTCGTGGCCGAACGCGCCGAAGCCGAAGCCGACGACCTGGCCCACGGGTGCATGTACGTACCGTCCGTCGAGGTGCAGGCCGGCGGCCTCGATGACTGCGCCGGCGCACGGGTGGTGATCGTCACCGCCGGGGCCAAGCAGAAGCCCGGACAGAGCCGTCTGGAGTTGGTGGGCGTTAACGTCGGCATCTTCGGCAGCCTCATACCCAAGCTCACCGAGGTGGCGCCCGAGGCGATCTTGCTGATCGTGACCAATCCCGTCGACGTGCTCACCTACGCCGCCCAGAAGCTCGGCGGCGGCGCTCGGCGAATCTTCGGCACGGGCACGGTGCTCGACACGTCTCGTTTCCGCTACCTGATCGCCCAGCGGTTGGGTGTGGCCGTCGGCAACGTGCACGCCCATATCGTCGGCGAACACGGCGACAGCGAGGTGCCGCTGTGGTCGAGCGCGCGGATCGGCAACATCGCACTCGATGAGTTTCGCCCGTCGGGCCTTTCGCCTCTGACCGACAACGACCGCGCCGAGATCGCCCGCGATGTGCGCCAGGCAGCCGGGCGGATCATCCGCGACAAGGGCGCCACCAACTGGGCGATCGGCTTGACCACCGCGCGGATCGTCGAGGCCATCGCCCGCGACGAGACCGCGATTCTCACCGTCTCGCGCCTACTGACCGACTATTGTGGCATCGATGACGTCTGTCTGTCGGTCCCGTCACTGGTCAGCGCCCGCGGCGTGGGCGACGCACTGGTGCCCGATTACGACCGGACGGAACTTACCGCCCTTCGCGAGTCGGCCGCAGTCATTCAGGACGTCATCCGCAAGGCAGGACTGTAGCCCCCACGTCCCTACCCGCACGCGCGTGCCCCCGCCGCGACGGGAACATACACGCAGAGCCAGGGCAAGACCCATTTCATGCCCTACTTGCCCTGCTGCGCGTCATACAGCACCACTTCGTCGATCAGCAGCTCGACGTCCTGCTCGCCGTCGGGATTGACGAAAAAGAAGATGTCGTCCACCACGTGCCCGGCGCCCAGCGGCGTGTCGGTTCCGTCGTTGCGCTTGGCGTCGCGGGTGAAGTTCAGGCTCGCCGTTTGCCATGCGCCCTGCGCCAACTCAGTCAGACGGATGTGCCGGTTGTCCATGTCGGTCAGATCGAAGATCTGCACGGTCATCCTCGATGTGCCCGTCAGGTGGTAGCGAAACCGCAGTTTGGTCACCTCGCCCACCGGCTTGGGCGGCTTGATTTGCAGACGGATCCACTTGGTGGGCGGGTTCTTGTGCGGTACCGCGCGGGCAACCCGCCAGTACGAGTCGGCGGGCAGGCGCCGGTCGACGATCTCGAACGAGCCGGGCCAGTACTTGTCCTTCTCGCCCGTATCGAACGCCGCCAGGTAGATCACCCGGTTGGGGAAGGGCTCGGGATCGGGCGGCAGCGCGGGGTCTTCGGCGAAGAAGATCACGTCGTCCAGAATCATCTCGTACCGCCGGCCATCGCCGAATTGGCCGAGGAAGACCTTCAGGTCGTCCATTCGGTCGCCCTTTTTCATCGCGCCCGGGCTGCCATCGTTGCGCTTCGAGTCGGCCGTGAAGTTCAACGTCACCTGCGACCACGTACCCTCGGTCAACCCCGACACCCTGATGTGGTGGTTGTCGTTCTCCGACAGATTGAAGTGCTGCACCTGGGCGTCGGTCGTGCCTTCCAGGTAGTAGCGGAAGTACACCTTGTTGATCTCGCCCATGCGAGGCCCGGGCACCGGGTTGATACCCACATAGCGCGACGAATACTTCTGTGACGCACGGCTTCGCATTGCGGTTACGTTGCCCGGATACTTGGGGATGTTCTGTGTCTCGGCCGTACCGAACCAGCCGTAGTCGGTCGTGCGGGCCTCGAAGTCGCACGCTGCCCAGATGCGATGCGGGAAGTGCTTGGGGCGATGCGCTTCGACCTCGGCGAAGCCTCGCCGTCTGGCCGGCGCCTGTACGATCGGCTTGGCTGCCGGCGTGGCCGTCTGCGCGATGGATGGATCCGACGGCTCGCTTGCGGTGCCCGCGGTGTTTGAATCCGGCAGCGCCGCGCAGCCTGCAAGCACCAGGCTCAACCATGACCCAATTACTAGGTTTCGACTCAGCATGCTCATGTGTCCTTCTCCCTGGCCGCTCCCCCCGGGACTTGCCTTCCTTCACCTGTTCGCCGGAACCTTAGGGTATCGCTCCGACGAGCGTAGGTCCACGCTGCTGATTTGACGTGGCTGCGTGGCTTCCGCTAACGTCGTTGGCGGGCGTTTTGGGTACGGAGTCCGCAAAATGACGAAGGCGAAACTCAATCTCATCATCGATGCGGTGATGATGCTGGTCATGGCGGCGCTGGCCGGCCTCGGCTTCCTGATGGACCTGGTTCTGATCCCGGGTCGTGAACGGGTGCTCCGATACGGTCGCGACGTCGAACTCTACATGCTCGGATGGGATCGCCACGACTGGGGCTGGTTGCACGAAATCCTGGGCCTGACCCTGCTCGGTTTGCTGGTCTTGCACGTGGTCCTGCACTGGGGTCAGATTGTGGGCATCTACCGCAGGCTTATCAGCCGCGCCGCCCTGCGCAAGATCGTCGCCGTCGTTTTTGCAGCGGTAACCGTTCTGCTGCTCCTGTTCTGGCTGGGCGTTTCGCCCGATGTGCGCGAGTCGACTGATCATGGACTCAGGGGTCGTCACACCGATACGGAGGCCCGCGGTGAGGGCAGGGGCCTGAGACGTCGCCACGGGCGGGGGCGCGGCGGGAGAGTTCTTACCCACCAAACATCCGCGCCAGATCGCTAGCGTCCGCCGGCAGTGCTGGCGACCACGTTCTCCAGTGATTCGTCCAACTTCGGCGTTAGGTTCGGCCAGAAGAATCGTCTCACCGCGCGTACGGCCCGATCCGATTCGCCCCGCCACAGATCGCCGCGCGCGAGCCTTTCGGCCAGCCCGGCCAGCCTGGCGGCAAGCTGCTCGGCGCTGCCGTCGTAGAAGAAGCCGTCTTGCCGGGCCGCCTCCTCACCGCCGAGGATCTCCGGATACGCCAGACGTTGCGGCAATAGCGGATATGCCCCAGCCGCAATCGCCTCGACCACGCTCACCCCGAAGAACTCGTGATTCGCGGTCGAGACGATCACGTCGGCCTCGCACAGGGCGGCCTCGTACGTGCCGCGGTCGGCCTGATAGCCCCAGCGATCGGTTCGGTCGGCAAAGCGCGACTTCGCGCGGACAAACACCTCAGGCGACTCGCGGAATTGCTCGCCGATGACGCTGACACGAAATGCCACGCCTCGCGCCTCGAGCATCTTGAGCGCCTCGAAGAACGTGTCGGGGTTCTTGTCGAACTCCCACCTTGCCGCCCAGAGCACCCGCATCGGACCGGTCTTGCGAGGCCCGCGGGGCGGCAGCTCGTTGATGCCCTGCGGCTGGATGAGCGCCTTGGCTCGGATGCGATCGATGGCGTCAAACGGCTGGTGGTCGGGCATCCTCCGCAGGAATCCCGGCAGTGCTTCCAGAAACGAGTCGCGGTGGAACGCCGAGTTGAACCACACGCTTGCCGCCGCCATCGCCGTGGTCAGGTTGGTCAGCACAAAGTGATAGTCGCGCTCATCCTCGTGCCGCACCGGATAGGTAAGCTGGTTCTCGTGGAAGTAGGCCACCGACGGCAGTCGCCCCACACTCTCATCGGCCAGGCCGACAAACTCCGCCAGGTTCAACATGTCCGAGCAGAACAGCGCGTCCCATGTCTCGCCGGCCGCCGCGTGTTGATTTGCCCGGTCGGCCAGCGTGATCGCGCCGTGCCGCATCCGCCACTTCCACTTGTGCGGCGGCAGTGTCAGCATTGTCCAGTCGTGTCGGCTGGACGCCGACCATCCGTCGACAAACGCCCGGTGGCTTCCTCCGTAATATGGTTCCAGCGCCAACACTCGCATGGGCGCCGGATATGCTCGCCTGCTGACCCGCCCTCGTCAATGTCGGCACGACGTCCGGCAAGTCGATCAGGACAACATTGGGTTAGGCCAAAGCAAAGGGCTCAGGCGCGTGTCCGCTTGCCGGGCACGGCGCCTGAGCCCATATGTGCTTCACACGATGTGTAGGACTACAGCTCCAGTTGCAGCAGCGAGATCAACTGACTCACGTCGTTCGCTATCTGGGTCTTCTCAGCCGAGTCTTCCAACCAGTCCGGTGGAGGTGTCACACCGTCCACCTTCTCCAGCAGACTCGTCAGGATGTCGATCGCCTGCTGGATGGCGCCGTCGGCAATGGCGTTGGCCGCCGCGGCCGCCCGGTTCGCCAGCGAGTTGCGGCGTCCCTTGGCCGCGTTCTGGTTCGGGGCATCGAACACAGCCAGTTGCACCGCCAGGATGTCCTCCTGCTCCTCACGGGTCTCGTCTTCCAGCCAGCCCGAAGTGACACCGGGCTCGGTCGGAAGCGGATCGTCGCCGTCCGAAACGCCGTCGCCGTCCGTGTCGACGTCACACGGATTGGTATCCATCGTGATCTCTGCACCGTCGGAGAGGCTGTCGCCGTCCGAGTCGGCGGTCAACGGGTCGGGGCATCCCGTGCCGTCGGCGGCCAGCACTTCCGCGCCGTCGAGCATCCCGTCGTCGTCCGAGTCGGGATCGAGCGGATTGGTGCCGAACACGGCCTCGTCCGCGTCGCTCAGCCCGTCCGCGTCGTCATCGTCGTCGCACGCATTGCCCAGGCCGTCGCCGTCGGTATCCAACTGATCCGGGTTGGCCACGCTCGGGCAATTGTCGAACTCGTCATCCACACCGTCGCCGTCCAGGTCACCGAGAGGATCGGCCCGGTAGATGCCGTACGTGCCGTCTGCCAATTGGGCTCTGAAGACCACCTGGCCGCTGCCATTGATGCTGTCGGTGCCCAGACGGACGTCGGCAACCGTGGATCCGGCCAGTGCATCGCCCGTCTTGATGATGCAGTCCAGAACCTGGTCGGGCCCGGTGAACAGACCGACGCCGCCGGCATCCAATGAAGCCAGAAACACAACGTCGCCGGCGCTGTTTATAGGTGCCGCCTGGTCGAGGAAACTGAAATACGGGCCGCTCGTGTCCGCGACGACCATCTCGTCTACGCCGTCTTCCACGACGACCGCCGAACCGCCTGTGTCGCGCTGGGCGATGTAGGACACTGTCCCCGCGCCGTTGATCGACGGCCAGGAGAAACCAACGTACGGCCCGAAGGTATCTTCCACCACCGTGGCTGCGCCGCTGCCGTCTCCCTTGGCAATGCCACCACTCGCTCCTCCAACGTAGGTGAACCTGAACGTCGCTACGCCGTTGCCATTGACCGCCACTCTCCCTAGAGTGCCGAGGAAGTCGACGAAGTCTCCGGGATTGGCGCCGGCCTCGGCCACCTTGGTGTAGCTGGCGCCATCCGCACTCGTGTAAACACCCTTGGCTCCCAGGTTGGGATCATCGGGCTGTCCGCCGAACGCCACCACGCCGGACGCGTTCACGTCGGGCAGCACGTACGTGGTGCTAAAACCGACGTCGTTCGCGATGGTCGTGATGCCCGATACGCCGAGCTTGTAGATGCCGATGCCCGCACCGGCTCTGTTGAGCAGGCCCACTACGTCGCCGTCGTCGTTCAGCCCGAAGTTATAGCTTGCGGACGTGGGTATATTCCACCCGTAAAGCTCTTGATTCGGCTGACCCGTCCAGTACGCCGTGCTGGCCGCCATACGCTGACCGGTCTCGTCACCCACCAGGACCTCCCAGTGGCCGTCGGGGAATTGGGCCACAAAGACGGCCTCGCCCGATTCATTGATACTCGGGTAATAGTAGAAGTTCGAAAACTCCGCCGTGCTGTCGGCAATCGTCGTAAACTCATAGTCCGCTGCCACAGCGCTCAGCGGAACACAGGCCAACAGCGCCACACACACAACCCACCCTGCACACTTTACACACATGTCCCACCGGTCCTTTCGGAAATGACAACGCCACCAAAGACGGGGCCACTTTCCCCGATTCTCCACACCGCTTTTATACCGGACGACGAACATCCATGCAAGCCCGGCGCTATAGCCCAATGTCGGAGACATAGTGCTCGCGCGGGTGCAAATCCCTTCGCGCGGCAGAGGAGCGACTACTCTGCATATTATCGGCTCAATGACGGAGACGTGTCCACCCTCGGCAAGCCCGGAACCTCAAAAGATCTCATCGAACCGGTTGAGTACTGCCGTCAACAGAACACCGGCTGCACCGAGAACCGCGCACTAAGCCCGCCGGCGCCGCGCCTGAAGACCTGCTCAACCCTCCTCTGTGCCCATAAAATAGCTATATTATCCCTAGCTTATCACACGTGAGGCCGGCACCCCACCTCTCTGCCCCACCGCACCGGATACCTCCCAAGCCCGATCGGCCCGACGGCCCGGCAGCGCAGCCGGACTGGCCCATCCGAGAAAACCATGACAGGCCACCGTTTTGCAGGGCGCGCGATCGCCCCGCTGGGTCTTCAGCACCGAGTAACTGAACGATGCACCCACGTCGGCCGTGCCGCCCAATGCCACGACGCTGAGTGCCTGCTCGCCGCCGCCTGGCGGCCGCTACGACCTCGATTGATTTCCGCCGGGCGGCTCGCCTTCGCGATCTCGCCTCGCGCCCGGTCGCCGCTGATCACGTGACAGCTTTGCGCGCAACTTCCCTCAGATGACGCCCCATAGCGACAAACTTGCCGTTCAGCGAACGACTCCGGTCATCGCGCTCGCGGACGACCCGCGCCTCCAGGCCCATCTTGTCGTGCCCGGCGCAGCGCAGAAGAGAGGAGCCGTCGGACGGCTCCTCTCTCCGGCTGTCGACGCGGTCAATAGCCGTCGGCCCTCAATCACCGACGTAGTAGGGCCGCATCATTTCATTATCCTCGTGCTCGACAATGTGGCAGTGCCAGACATACAGCCCTTCAATGTCGAACAGCGCTTTGACCGTGGTGATCTCACCTGGATAGGCGATCACCGTATCCTTGTATCCCGATTCCCATGGCTCGGGATCGCGAACCTCGTTGCCGGCAAAGTCCTGCCGTTTGACGACTTCGAACCGTACAAGGTGCAGGTGGATGGGGTGGGCGTCTTCCGTGAAGTTGTAGATGTCCCACTCCTCCGTGGCATCCAGCGCCGGATTCTCCGTGACCCAGACATCCACCGGGCCCGAAGGCACGGTGACTGTCTTCTGCATCCCCACGCCGGACGCGGTCCACCTCAGCGGAATCCCGACCGGCTCGTTGGGGTCCGTCAGGTCCACTTGACCCAGCAGGGCGGCCGTGGGCCCGAACGGCACCACGATCGTGCCGGGAGGGGGTTGCGACGCGCAGTCGACCTCCTGGATAGGTATGAGGTATTCCTCGGTGACGGCGTCTGCCAGCACACACACCTGCTGGGACCCTTCTTCGTTCAGCGACACGTTGCGGGGATCGCCTGCAGCCTCGCCGAGCGCCGCTTCCGCGTTCAGCACGAGGTCGGCCGGATCGGTGGCAGGCGTCGCGCCGTTCGGGTCGGTATCGCTTGCGCCGTTCAGGCTTGCATCCACGACAAAACGCATCACCTGGCCCGTGGTATCGGGGTCCGCCGGATCGAAATCAACGCCCGGGGTGCCGCCGCCGAACGGCTCATCCGGACCGACGTTGGTCAGAAGCACCTCTGTGCCGTCCGCCAGGCCCCTGAAATCAGCGATCACATCCGCCCGCTCCGCCAGGCCCATGAGCACTTGGGCCGTGCCGTCGCCGCTCTCATCAAGATCCACATCGTTCAGCAAGACCGGCTCGGGCAGGAAGCCTTGCTCGGCCCCGATCTGGTACACCTCGACGTCGGAATCGTCGAACTTCAACCACAGGAAGCGCGAGTTGCAGCCGTTCAAGAAGCGCAGCCGGTACAAGGCCGGGGCAACGCTGAGTTCCGGCCAACTGACACCGTTGACCACCATCACGTCGAAGAACGCCTCCGGGTTCCAGATGGGGGCCACGTCGGAGTCGGGAGCGAACGGAATCTTGAGGTCCCTCGGTTCGAGCCCTTCGAAGAATGCGCGAGTCTTAGGGTAAAACAGATTCCCGTTCTTCTTGAAGGAGCGATCCTGCACGACGATGGGAATCTCACGGATGCTGTTCCTGACAGGATTACCGGGCACGTTCAGATCGAGCACGGCTTGTCCCGCCACTGGCGCCGGGCCCGGGAGCACGGCCGGGTTGCCGGTGTTGACGTCCGCGGCACCGTCATAGTCGCCGCCCCGGATCAGCCAGAAGCCCGCCGGACCGGCATAGACATTGTTGCGGGTCATCCCCAGGGAGTGGTCGTGGTACCACAGAGTGGTCGCGGGTTGGTCCTGGCGATAAAAGTACTCGGCATAGCCGAGGTTGCCCGGGTTCGCCCCGGTCTTGTCGTCAAAGAGCCTGCCGCTGGTCGCGTAGGCGACCGGTATGTTGTTGGCGGCCGGCAGCCACCACGCCTCCGGGTAGCCGTCACTGTGCGAGTCCACGTGCGCACCGTGCACGTGCACCACGACGGGAACCGGACCTTCATACGAGTTGGGGTCCGTACCCACCGAATCCGTATTCCCCGGACCCGCGGGCGGATTCGCCCAGTGGAGCGTCTGATCGACCGGGATCAGGTGCGGCAGGAAATTGCCGTTTGCGTCCACCAGGTCGTTTATCCATTTGACGTCCACGGAGACGTCGGACACCGTCTCGATCGTGTAGGCTGGGTAGTTGAACTGGGAACCCGGGTCCGGCGCCACCTTGGGGGTCGGGTCGGCCGCCGGCCCGTAGCTCCACACCGTTGTGGGCTTGAAGTTGTCATTGCGGCCATTGAGCGTGTTCCATATCCCTCCCGGAAGGATCTGCTGCTTGAACTCCCTTACGGCGATGTCGTAGCTGTTTGCGTCGCCGTCGTTGTTCATCACCGGAGGGATGACCAGCGGAATCACGTACTTCGGAACCCCAGTCGCGTCCACCAACTGATCGGGCGGGGCCGCACCGCTCCGTTCGGGCGCGATCCCGGCCATGAGCACGACCAACGTCAATGCCCATACCGTCTGAGACGATCTTGTACTCGACATTTCGTATCCTCCAACAGCCCCGTGTGCCCTTCAGGCGTGCGCCGCACGTTGCGGCGCACCGCCCCATTCACCCCGTCGAAATCACCTCTGGCCGAGATGTCGATCTCGGCAGTCTTTCCTGGTTAAGCGCTATCTTCGGGTTTGGCGCCTTCCTGAAACGTTCAGCTATGAATCGCAGCTTGTGCAGTAAACGCACCGTAACCGGGCCGGATGCCAAAATCTGCGGAGCTACCGAAATGAGCTGCTCTCTGTGAGCGCTTTGCTGCGCTAGCGTGCACCCAGTCGCATCACGTCCGGGAACTCGATGTCGTCGTCGCGTTCCCGGTTTCACGAACAGGCCGGTCCGTCGCACTTGGTGCCCACGACGGCGCTACACCAGTCGTCGGATCCATCCAGCGAACGTTACGCGTGGCCGCACTCCGGTTGGCGTTGTAGTCCGCCCCGCGACGTGCAGCATATCATCAAGCCCGTCGGGCGATTGCCTCCGAGCGACGCAGCACAGCCATATATCGCGAAAAGGTGCTAACTCCGAACAACAGAACCTTTGGCCCGAACGACACGGGATGCTATGCCGCTCGCGCCGCCAGTCAAATCGGCTAAAGCAGAAAAATGCTTGCGCTCGCGCAACCCCGCGTTCTTGTCTCCGGCCCTGGCCTGAACCGTCCGCCGGCCGACGCAGTCGGGCTAGGCCATCCGGCCAATCCGCGATAAGCTACCGACCTGGGAAACCCGCGTCAGGCTCACGAACGACTATATGGGAACTGTCGGATGAATGTCTTGCTGATCGTCTCGGAGCATCACAACCCCCAGTTCGTCGGCTGCTACGGCAATCGCGTCTCGCAGACCCCGAACATCGATCGCCTCGCGGCCGAGGGAACGCGCTTCGACTACACCTACTGTGCCAGCCCGCTTTGCGTGCCGGCGAGGGGAGCCCTGTTCAGCGGCTTGCACCCACACGAGACCGGCGTCTGGTGCAACGCCACGCCCTGGAACGGCCGGGGTGGCTGGGCAAGGCATCTGCGTGATCAAGGCGTTCACATCGCGACGGTCGGCAAGCTGGACTTCCAGCCCGATTGCGATCATGGCATCAGCGACGAGATCCTGCCGCGTCACCGCGCAAGCCTCGACATCCACTCGCTGTACCGCGAGTGCGAGATCATCCCGCGCTTTCAGAATCTCAAATGGATTCGCGCCGCGCGCCGCCGCCAGGACTACCCCGAAACCACACCGGATACTGAGACACTCGATCGAAGCGTTCGCTGGCTTCGCGAAGATCGGCCCACCGATCGGCCCTGGGTGCTCAACGTCAACTTCCTCAAGGTGCATCCGGTATGGGCGCCCCCTCTACAAGAGTGGGATCGCTTCGAACCCCTGGTCAAACTCGACCACCTGCCCGAGAAGTACTTCCAGGACCCGCAGACCTTGCACCCCTATTTCCGGGCGTTCCGGCACCTCGAGTGTGGCGACTACGTCCAGCCCGACGATATCCGCCGGGCGCACGTGGGCTTCCACGCTTTCTGCCACATGTTGGACGGCTATGTAGGACGTCTTCTGGATGAGTTGGACGAGCTTGGCCTGACCGACGATACGATGGTGGTCTATACGACCGACCACGGTGCCAATGTCCATGCCCATGGCTGCTGGAGCCTTATGAACCTTTGGGAGGATTCGGCGCGCGTGCCTCTGATCGTGCGCCACCCCCAAGGCCCCGCGGGGCGGATCGACGGCACGCCGGCCCACCACCACGACATCTTCCCTACTGTATGCGAAGCGATGGACGTAGCGCCGCTAAGGTCCGTGCGAGGCCAGTCGCTTCTTCCATCCATCCTCGGCGACAACCCCAGGTCCGCAGAGCGTTTCGTCCTGTGCGAAGTCCACGCCAACGGCTGGCCGGCATCCTGCTTCGCCGTCAGCGACGGACATTGGAAGGTCATCGAGTGTGTCAACGAAAGGCCGATCGTGTTCTGTTTGGCCGACGACCCGCAGGAAATGCATGACCTGGCCGTTGAAAGGCCGGATGATCCGGAGGTGATACAGGCGATCCAACGCGCCCGATCCTGGCTGCAACAGATCTGCGATCCACCCACCGTCGATGCTCGCGCCAAGGCCGATCAGGCCGCCCTGCGTCGGCACCTCGCCCAAACCGGCCAGCTTGCAGAGGAACTTCACAAACGCGGCTACGAGCCCGTGTTGGATCACCTTGTCCCGCGACAAGACCTGCTGGATGAGTTGGGAGTCCGCCGGCCCGCCTGACGACAGAAGACCATCGCGCACAGAGCGCGCGCCTCAGCCCGGTCGAAACAGGCTAAGCCGGCAGTTTACGGCTTGACCGGCGCCCGGTCGCCCAGATGGTCCTTCACCACCGAGTAGTCGGCGGTGGTCACGCGGCCGCTGCCGTTGAGATCCTCACGCACGTCATCACGCACTCCAATTGCCGCCTTCACGCAACTGTAATCGGCGGTGGTTATGCGGCCGCTGCCGTTGCAGTCGCCGATCAGGGTGCAGACGTCCAAGGCAAATGGCCGTACGTTCAAGCCGGCGGCTGGTGTAACCTGGTACCACGTCTGGTTGGTCAGGACCGTTCCCTGTTCGACGGCCTTGAGCGTGACCCCGTCCGGCTCGATCGAGTAGTCGAACGACGCGCCCACGTCGGCGCCTCCTCCCAGCGGCACGACGCTCAGTGCCGGGCCGCCCGGCAGTGCGATCGCGCCCGAGAACG
>CBFCZG010000044.1:0-18637 GCA_965602375.1 uncultured Phycisphaerae bacterium
CGTTCGAGACAACCCTGGTGTACGTCACGCCCGCCCGACGTGAACGGACGGCTGTCGAACTGATGCGCCGTTATCCCCGCCTGCGCGTGATGATGCAGGCAAGTGGGCGCGAGGACGTATTGCGCATCGAAGGCTACAACCCTCGCCCGTCCGTCATCCAGATCGACGGACGCCGCCCCGACCCACAGCTCTGTCGAGAGATTCGGGATGCAGGCTTCCTGGTGTTCCTGTACCCGAGGGGATGGACGCGGCTGCGCTTCGGGAACGACCCGCGCCGTTACCGCCAGATGGGGGTCACGTTTGTGCAGACCGACCGGCCGACGGCTATGCTGGAAGAGATGCGGCAGATCAACGCATCGCTCGCGACCCAGAGCGACCGCAACGAATAGGCCTTCCCACCGGCAGTCACCGACGAATCGTCACCACGGAGTCGTTGACCACCAGCAGGTCAAACAACATCTCGACGTCTTTGTTGTGCAGCCGGATGCAGCCCAGCGAGACGTTCTCGCCGATGCTGTCAGGCTCGATCGTGCCGTGTATACCGTAGCGAAGCTGACCTTTGGCCTCCCCCGAGATGCCTTCCAGTCCCAACCATCGCTCTCCCAAGGGGTTTTTCGGATCGTCGGCCGCGATTATATTCCCGGCTCGCGGCGGGTAATACGTTGGGTTAACCAGCTTGTCCTTGATGCGCCATTGCCCGGTAGGGGTGCCGTCGTCGGCACCGAGCCCGACCGAGTATTCGCCCACGAGCAGGTCCTGTAGATAAACCTCGGCGCGGAACTGAGTCTTGAACACCACGGCGTGAAACGGTCCGTGTATGACCTTGATCACCTGCCCCGCACGGATGTTGTTCTTGTTGGTGATGCCGTTGACGCGGGCCAACAGGTTGTCGGTGATCCTGAACCGCTCACCAATCTTGACAAGCGTATCGCCCCGTTGAATGGCGTATCGACCGGTAAGCGGGTCTCCCGGCACGTGGCTCGGCGAGAAAATGGTCTGTAGCGCCAGTTCACGCAAACGGTTGCGGATGCGAGCTTCCTGATCGGCAGGCAGCCCCTTGCCCAACGCGTGATTGAAGGTCGTTCGCGCCGCGATCAGATCCTTCTTCTTTAGCGCCTGTTCGGCGGCGGCCACACGCAGGCGAGCCTGCTCGGCAATCTCGGGGGTGACCGGCGTCGGGGCTAAAGCGGGCTGCGCCACGGGCACGACCGGTGCCGCCATGCGCGGGGACTCGCTTTCGGCGGGCGCGGGAGCCCCGTCCTGAGCGGCCGGCGTGTCGGTCGGTTCGGCCTGGCGCCGCTGATCGCCGGGCCACACCCACCAGCCCACGACCACAACTGCCACGACCAGCAGAACCAGCCAGCTCATCGAACGCTTCGAACGACGACGTCTTGCCACGCCTCAACTCCTTCAGGCGACGGGATGCGTGCTCTCCTGGCCACGATGATACTGGAGTGGCCTCGTTTGGCAACCGCTGCGAGACCCACGTCGCGGCTCCAGCAAGGCGCGTGCAGACACCACTTCCCCGGTGTTTGCACCGTGACATTCTGCGCAGGGTTATCGGCCCATCAGGGCCTGCTCGACGGCTGCGATGACCTGCTCGCTGAGCGGCGTGGTCCGCGTGTCGAATCGGGCGATGACCCGCCCGTTACCGTCGATCAGAAACTTGTTGAAGTTCCACGTGATCTCGCCGCCGAACTCCGGGTGGATCTGCTTGTCGGTAAGGAACCGATAGAGAGGGTGTTGGTCGCGACCCTTGACCGAAATCTTCGAGAACATGGGAAACGTCACGCGATATTTCGTAGTGCAGAACTCCTTGATCTGTTCGTTGGTGCCCGGCTCCTGACGACCGAAGTTGTTGGCCGGAAAGCCCAGCACGGCGAACCCTCGATCCTTGTAGGTCGCATAGAGCTGCTGCAAGCCCTTGTACTGCGGTGTGGCCCCGCACAGGCTGGCCACATTGACGATCAGCAGCACCCGACCGCGAAAATCAGACAGTCGCACGTCCCCCCCGTCGATATCCGCGACCACGAAGCTGTGGACGCTGGCGCTGTCCGATGCGCTCGATGCATTGAGCAATTCGTCGAGGCCGAACCAGATTGGCTCCGCCGCCGGCGCGGGCACGTCGGCCGCCGCGAAGCTGACACCCATCCGTCGCCGGTCGGGCAGGAAGTACACGGTGTGGTAGGTTAGCAGCCGGTCGCTACCAACAGCCACCTCCTGCATCACCTGCCTCGCCTCGGCCGGTCCGATCTTCTGTCCCGCCTCACTTAACTGGGCAAGCCGCCGGGCCATTCTCTCGTATCGCCCGCACTCACTCGGCTGCTTCCTGATGCGGAAGTGGTTTGTGCACAGCAGGACCTGGGCTGTCTCGTCGTCGGCCGTGCGGCGGGTAACGGTCCCCTCGCGACCGCTTGTTCCGTCGTACTCCAGCACCGCGGCAGGTGGACCCGTCTTGTCACGCGGGATGCTCACGTGCACGTTCGCCCCGTAGGCCGGCGTGAGCTTCCCAAGCACGGCCTCGATCTGACCCACTGGGTCGTCGCCGGTCGCCTGCTCGACGGCATCCCTCAGGGCTAACACGCGGGGCGTAAGCCCCTCATTCGGCGGCGGTCCCAGCGGATCGGCGTCATGCAGGCTCATCGTCACGCCGAATTCGTTCATACCCGTCGTACAGCCGATCACCCCCGGCATGCCCACATTGACCCAGCGACAGCGCCCGCCTTCATCGGGCAGGTAGACGGTGATCAAAGCCGGCACCTTGCCATCAAGCGCCGCGATCGCTTTGAAGTCCAGGTTCCGCCCGGTGATGACCCCGCCGTCCCGCGTCGTCGGACCCCACGCCGAGAAGCTCGAGCACATCATCGGCAGCCAGTCAGCCACGCACTGCAACGCCTTCAAGTCGTCCACGTCAAGCGGGCGACCCAGCGGTTCCAGCCTCAGTCGGTCGGCACCCAGGCGCTCGCGCATGCCCCCCAGAACGCCCGCCAGTTCCTGCTCGTAACGTTCGGCGAATCGCATCCTCGTCCGCGTGATCTCCAGAAGAGCGGCATATTGCTGGCCAGACTCGATCGGTCCACCCGGACCGACCAGACAACCAAACAACTGCGTGATCGGCTCGGCCAGCAGGTAGCCGTGGGCGTAGCCCTGCTGCGTGGGCGAGCCCCACACTCGAAGCACGGGCACACCGCGGACATCCTCGACCTGGCCGCTAATCGGCGAGCGGCCTGCGGGCTTTGTGGCCGCCGCCGGGGCCGCTGCAGCAGCGAGAAGCCAAACGCACAGAGTAACCAGCCTTCGAGAGGACATGAGGTGGTCTCCTGAGCCCGGCTCAGCCATGTGTCGGCTGATTACTTTCTCTTCGTGACTCTGGGGTGCCGAAGCTTGCCAGCTGGCTCCTTTCGACGGGGCCTCCGGCTTTCCAGCACCTTCATCCCCTTCTTCAGATCGGCCACTTTCAGGATTGCGGTTGTCTGCCCGCGGGCCGAGCGGGCGGTGGAATAGGCATAATTGATGTTGATATGGGCGGCGGCAAGCCGCTGGCATACGTCGGCCAGCGCGCCCGGTCGGTTGGCCAGCGGAACGGCCATCACCTCGGTCTCGGTTACCGGAATATTCAGCGAGTTCACAACCTCCCGGGCCTTCTCCGGATTCTCAGCCACCAGGCGAAGGACCCCATGCTCCATCGAATCGGTCATGGTCATGGCGACAATGTTGACCTTGGCGTCGGCGAGATTGCCCGTAACCTGGGCGAGAACGCCGGGCTTGTTGACCAGAAACACCGAGAACTGGGTGGCGATGTGCATGGGTTGGCCTCCTTCTCTGTGTGCCGCGAGTCGAATGACTCACTCAAGACGTGCTTCTCGCACCGGTCACCAAAGCCCCGCCGGGGCCCACGACCTGATGCCGGTGTCATATGCGTCGTATCGTGCAGCCTCCCCGATCTGGTTACTCCGTGACCGGGTCGGCGGCTACTGCGTGCGGGCTGAATCAGGACGTGGCGCGCTTCCTGCCGCATCCTGGCCAGCCCGGCTCGGGCCTGGTTGGGCTGGCATGCCGGGCAGATTTGTTGTCCAACGGCCACGTCGATAGTATAGGCGCGTGACACCGGTCTGGACACTGCCCGGGCGTGCTGTTCCGTGCCGGACGCGCGGGGCATCCGCCTGAGCGAGGTCTCTAATCCGATGAAACCGGTTCGAGTGGCGTTTGTCGGCAACGCGCTGGCTACCTCGCCTTTGTGGTTTGAGGGGCTCCATAGCTGTCGCGCCCGCTTCGAGGCCATATGCGACGACGACGCGGATCGTGCAGCCCAGACGGCGGAGCGATACGCCGTGCGGTGGTCTTTCGGGCATCTGGGTGAGATGCTCACCGAGACCGAGCCCGAACTGCTCATCGTCGGCGCCGGCAAGGCCGATCAGCGCCTCCATCGCATTCGCGAGGCCCTCCGGCGCGGCGCCAGCGTGATCGTGACGTCGCTGCCCACACGCGATCTGCGTAGCTGGGATCGCTTGGCGGTGGGCGCCAAGCGTGCGGGCAAGTTCGTCATGCCGGGGCTGCCACACCGTTTCAGTCCAGCCGGCGAGCTGGCTGCCAAAGTGCTGGCCCGCGGGGTCCTGGGCGAGCCGGTGTCGATCACGGTAACGCTACGACGCTGGCAGGCGACCTCGGCCGAGCCGGGCGACGACCTCGATACCCCCTTTGACGCGTTGGACCGCGTGTGCCATTTTCTGGGCCCGGTCCGCTGGCTCGCGGTCGGTATGGGGCAGGCCGGCACGATTTCAGCCGCCCTCCGCCTGACTGGCGGCGCTGTCGGGTCGGTCTCGGCCCAGCCGGCACCGGGCGTGTGGGCGGCGGCGGCGCGAATGGAGATGGTGGGCTCGACCGGTGGGCTGCTTGAGCTGGTGGACGACTGTCAGATGCGGTGTGTCACGGGCGATGGGCGTGTAGAGCAGTATATGGCAGGCTGGCCCGCAGGGGCTCGCCCCAGCTACGAGTTGGGATATGAAGGGCTGCTGACCGAGGCCCTGTCAGCCGTCCGCGCGGCCCGCTCGCCCGCCGCCGGGCTGACAGAGGTACGCGACTCGCTGGTAGCGACCCGTGCGCTGACCGCCAGCGCCGCCAGGGGCGGGGGCATCGCGATACGCTCGGCAAAGGGCCCGACAGGCCCTTGACCCCTCGATCACACGCGGATACAGTGCCTGTTCTGCCCATTGGTGGGCATGAGGTGAAGATATGGTCTCAGCGGTGAGTAAGACCTACATGGCCAAGCCGCAGGAGGTGCAGCGGCAGTGGCACGTCGTGGACGCGTCCGATAAGGTGCTCGGGCGCCTCGCGACGGCTGTGGCTACCGTGCTGATGGGCAAGGACAAGCCCTCCTATACCCCTCACGTGGACGTGGGCGACTTCGTCGTGGTGGTCAACGCCGCGAAAATCCGGGTCACCGGACGGAAGCGTCAGCAGAAGCAGTACGACTACTATACGTACTACCCGGGCGGCCGGAAGGTCGTGGATTTTGCCACACTGATGGACAAGCGGCCCGAAAAGGTCGTCGAACTGGCTGTCCAGCGCATGCTGCCCAAGAACGCGCTTGGTCGGCAGATGTTCAAGAAGCTCAAGGTGTACCGCGGGCCCGAGCATCCGCATGCCGCGCAGCAGCCACAGCCGCTCGAGGTCAAGGCGTAGGGAGGCGTAACGCGTGAGCGATCAGGTCACAGGCACAACGGACACGACTATCACCAGCCAGACGCCCCCGGCAGAAGGGTCTGAGGCGCAGGCCGGCCCCAAGCGGCACGTGCTGCCCGGCGGGTATCTGTGGGGTACCGGTCGGCGCAAGAGCGCGGTGGCGCGTGTGCGAATTCGCCCGGGCCAGGGAACATTTCTAATTAACAAACGCGAAATTGATGATTACTTCCGTGAGGACCGAGATCGCAAGGCCGTTGTGGCGCCGCTGGAGGCGACCGGCAACATGGGCAAGTTCGACGTGTGGGTCAGCATCGAGGGCGGCGGCTTCACCGGGCAGGCCGGGGCGATCGTTCTGGGCATGGCGCGGGCACTGCTGGCGTACGACGCTGCGTATGAGGCGACGCTTCGGGACGGGGGCTACCTGACCCGAGACAGCAGAGAGAAAGAGAGAAAGAAGTACGGCCAGCGCGGGGCCAGACGCCGGTTCCAGTTCTCCAAGCGTTAAGTGAATCGGACAGAACAGACACATGGGCCTCGCTGCCAGCAAGCGGCGAGGCCCGTTTTACTTACGGGGTGGCAAAATGACTAACGTTGCGATTATCGGGGCGACGGGCTATACGGCTGTCGAAAGCATCAAAATCCTCCTGCGACACCCTCAGACCAAGTTGACCTACTTGACGGCCTTGCCGGAGGAGTGTGGGCCTATCGAGCAGATCTTCCCGCTGTTGCGCGGTCGGATCGATCTGCCCGTCGAGCCGCTCGATCTGGCCAAGGCGGCCGACCAAGCCGACGTGGTGCTCGGCTGTTTGCCGCACAAAGTGGCTATGGGCTTCGTGCCGCAACTGCGGCAAGCGGGTCTGAAGGTGGTCGACTTCTCGGCCGACTACCGTCTCCGCGACGTGGCGACCTACGAGAAGTTCTACCAGGAGCCGCACACCGATCGCGCGCGGATCGGCGAGGCCGCGTATGGCCTGCCGGAGTTGTTTCGCGACCAGATCGCGGGCAAGTCGCTGGTGGCCAATCCGGGCTGCTATCCCACTTGCGCCGTGCTGGGCCTGGCCCCGCTGGTGCGAGAGAAACTGATCGAGACCGACGGCATCATCGTCAACGCCATAACCGGGATCTCCGGCGCCGGCCGCAAGGCAACGTTGGCCTACCACTACCCGGAGATCAACGAGAACGGGTTCGCCTACGGGGTGGGCACGCATCGGCACATGCCGGAAATGGAACAGGTTCTAGCCGACGTGGGCGGCGCGCCGGTCACGGTGCTATTCCAGCCTCACGTCGTGCCCCTGACGCGGGGAATGCTGGCCTCCATCTACGCCCGCCCGACGCGCTCTATCAGCCAGCAGCAGCTCGACGAGTTGTTCCACGCCACCTACGGGAACGAGCCGTTCGTTCGCCTGCCGGGCCGCCCGCCCCAGATGGCCGCCGTGTCCGACACCAACTTCTGCGACGTCCACGCCACGATGGTCAAGGACAAGGTGGTAGTCTTCTCGGCGCTGGACAACCTCGTCAAGGGCGCCGCCGGCCAAGCGGTGCAGAACATGAATCTCATCTGCGGATACCCGGAGACCGCGGGCTTGCTGTAGCCATGGCCGCGCTGGTCGGTCGGATGGGAGCTTAGACCATGAGTAACGACACAATCACCGCGCCGAAGGGGTTTCGTGCGGGCGGGATGGTCTGCGGTATCAAGCCGAGCGGTCGCCCCGACCTGGCCCTGTTGGTGGCCGAGACGCCCTGCGCGGCGGCGGCCGTCTTTACGCCCAATCGCTTCTGCGGGGCGCCCATTGTGGTGGGACGCAAGCACGTGGCCAACGGTCGCCTACGGGCCATCGTGGTCAACAGCGGCAACGCCAACGTGGCTACCGGCGCCCGCGGGATAAAGGACGCGCAGCGGATGTGTCAGTGCGTGGCCGGCCGCGTCGGAATCGATCCACACGACGTGCTGCCGGCCAGTACCGGCGTGATCGGTGCGTTTCTGCCCATGAGCAAGATTCTGCCGGGCATCGATCGGCTGAGCGGCCGGATCGCCGCCACCGCCGCATCCGGCAGCGCGTTTGCCCGGGCGATTCTGACCACCGACACTCGCAGCAAGCAGGCTGTGCGTCGGTTGCGCGTGGGACGCAACCAGGTTGTGGTAGCCGGGTGCAGCAAGGGCAGCGGCATGATCGCGCCGAATATGGCCACCACGCTCACCTACCTGACGACCGATGCCGCTATCCGCCCGGCGGCGCTGCGGAAGCTGTTAAGTTCGGCTGTCGAACCCACGCTGAACCGCGTGACGATCGACGAGTGCACGTCTACCAGTGACATGGCGGTCGTGCTGGCGAGCGGCTTGGCGGGCAACCAACCGATCACTACCGCAGGTTCTGCTGCCGGCCGTGCCCTTACCAGGGCTATGTTGGAGGTATGTGACGAACTGGCGTATCTGCTCGCCGCCGACGGTGAGGGTGCCACACGGGTGATCGAGGTCACTGTTCGCCGCGCCCGGTCGCCGCGCGACGCCCATGCCGTGGCGCGAGCGGTGGCTGTCAGTCCGCTGCTCAAGGCCGCGATCAGCGGCGGCGATCCCAATTGGGGCCGCGTCGTCCAGTCGGTCGGCATGACCGACGCACAGTTTGATCCGCAGCGCGTCACGGTCCGCATGGGCGGGCAAGTGGTGTTCTCGCGGGGTCGGCCCGCAGCGAATATCGATCGAAACGCGCTGCACAACGCCATGAAGGGCAAGTGCGTGGCCATCGCCGTCGATCTGGCGGTCGGTAAGGCGAGCGACCGTGTCCGCACCTGCGACCTGACCGAGCAATACGTGCGGATCAATGCCGACTACACGACTTGAGCCCGGCGTGTCCTTGCCGTTAAGCTCGGCGGGCCATGGCCCTGTGTGATCGGTTCTTTTACCACCCGACCAGGAAGCGGTACGCCGATCCGCGCGACTACGGCCTGGCGTACCAGGCCGTAGACTTTGCCACGCGCGACGGCCAAACGCTCTGCGGCTGGTTCTTCCCGGCGGTGGGCGCAGCTCACGGTACGGTCGTACATTGCCACGGCAACGCGGGCAACATGTCCGGCCATTTCGAGCTTGTGCGCTGGCTGCCCGAGGCCGGCTGGAATCTGCTGTGCTTCGACTATCGAGGCTTCGGCTACTCGACGGGACGACCTCGCCGACGCGGCATCGTCGACGACGTGCATGCAGCCGTCGAATATGTCTGTGAGCGGCCTGACGTGGATGCCGACTCGGTGGCATTGGTCGGTCAGTCGCTTGGCGGAGCGGTCAGCATTGTGGCCGTCGCCGAGGGCGCGCCGGTCTGCGGCTTGGTGACCGACGGCGCGTTCGACAGCTATCAGGGCGCGACTCGGTGGCTGTTGAGCGAGTCGTGGCTGACCTGGGGAGCAGCCCGGCCGGCCGCCAGATGGCTGATCAGCCCCGGACTCGACCCCATCGATTACGTAGCTCAAATCGCTCCCACACCGCTGCTGATCATCCAGGGCACCGAGGATCATCTCATCGACTGGCACACAGCCGAGCGCCTCTACGAAGCTGCACGCCAGCCTAAAGATCTGATGATCGTGGAGGGTGCAGGCCACTTCGACGCGTTCGAGACCGCCGCCGACTTGGTACGCCCGAAGGTGCTGCGGTTTCTGGCCGACTGCGTTCAGACCCCCCTCTGCCGGGAGCAGCGAGCGTGACTTGGTGGCAGACGCTTATCGTCGCGATCTGTTTGGGGCTGGACGCCTTCTCCGTAGCCCTGTCGGTCGGCCACACCGGCACCGGACCCAGAAGCACGTTCAGACTGTCGTTCCACTTCGGGCTGTTTCAGTTTCTCATGCCGGTGATCGGGTGGACGCTGGGATCGGGGCTGGCAAGCTGGCTGACGGCGATCGACCACTGGGTGGCCTTCGGCATCCTGGCCCTGATCGGACTGAACATGCTGCGCGGGGCGTTCGCCGGCGAAGATCGCCCTGCCGATCAGGACCAGAGTCGCGGCTGGATGCTCGTGGGCCTGTCGCTGGCGGTGAGTATCGACGCGCTCGGCGTGGGCGTGGGCATGGGCCTGCTGGGCATGAAGCTGCTCCGCTCGGCACTGATCATCGGCGTGACGGCTGGGCTGATGACCCTCGTGGGGATCCATCTCTCGCGCCGAATCGCCGCGAAGATCGGCCGTCGCGCCGAAGCCGTCGGCGGCGTGGCGCTGATTCTGCTGGCCGTCTCCATGCTCACCCTGTGAGAGTGTTCAATCAGCCGGTCGCGTTACCACGCGCTGCCCTTCCATGCACAGTCGGTTTGCGGCAAACAGCCGGATGGCCTCGGGATAGGCGATTAGTTCCTGCTCGAACACGCGGTCGGCAAGCGTGTCGGGTGTGTCGTCACGCACGACGGGCACCTCGCGCTGGAGGATGATCGGGCCGTGGTCGTACTGGTTGTCGCAGAAATGCACCGTGCAGCCCGACACCTTCTCGTCGGCTGCCAGGACGGCCTCGTGCACATGGTGGCCGTAGAACCCCTTGCCGCCGAACTTCGGCAGCAGCGCGGGATGAATGTTCATCACGCGACCTTCGAACTGGGGCGGGATCGTCCACAGCGACAGGAACCCGGCCAGACACACGAGATCCACCTTGGCTTCGGTCAGCGCCTCGGTGATCCGCCGACTGAACTGATCGGGCGGCGTCCCCTTGCGAGGGATCAGCACCGTCTTCAGGCCCGCGTCCTCGGCCCGCTGGATGCCTTTGATCTTGGGTCGATCGGCGATGACCACGGCTATCTGAGCGTCCAGTTCACCCGCCGCGATCAGATCGATGAAGTTCTGTAGCGTCCGCCCACTGCCGGACAACAGTACGCCCAGTCGCAATCTCGCCATGCATGCTACCTCTGGAATACGAAGTTGCAGTTACTCACTCCCGCCCGAACGACCTTGTCACACCCGGCCCATCAGTCCGCCTTCTCAATATCGAATCGCACAGTCTCGCCTTCGATCTTCGCTTCGAACGCCCGATCGGGATCGATGCGAACATCGCTCGTCTGGACCTCCGTTGTCAGAGTCTCACTCTCGATGAATTCCTTATTCTGCGGCTTGGTAAGGATTTCTCGTAACTGGGCCGAGCAGTCGGTAAGCAGCCGAATTCGGTCGGTGTAATCCAGGTCGCGCTGCTTCCTGGCATTCTGTACGTGGTGCACGAACTCGCGCGTCATACCCTCCTCGCGCAGCTCGTCGGTGATGTCGGTAGAGAGCACCACGACGGCGTCGCGGCCCTGGGCGGCTGTCCAGCCTTCCTTGGCCGAGATGGCCACCTGCAGGTCCTGCTCGGTCAGTTCGACCGTTTGCCCGTCGACGTCGACCGTGATCTTCCCGTCGGCCTGAAGCTGGGCGTACATCGCCTGGGCGTCGCCGGTCGACAACGCCTTCTTGATCCTTGGCGCCAGCTTACCGAACTTCGGACCGATCACCTTGAAGTCCGGTTTGAGTTGATAATCGACATACTGCTGCGCGTCCGAAGCAAACTCCACCCGCTTAACGTTAAGCTCCTCGGCGATGAGCTGGTTGTGATCCTCCAGCCACGTCCGCCGCGACGGATCGGCCAGCACCAACTCCACCAGCGCCAAGGGCTGGCGCACCTTGACGCCCGCCTGCGTCCGTGCGCTGTGGCCCAGCGACACGATCTGCCGCACCAGCGCCATCTCGTCGCTGAGTTCCTGATCGATCAGGCCTTCGTCGGCAGCCGGGTAGTCGCACAGGTGCACGCTTTCCTTGGGTTGGTAGTCGCACAGGTGCGTACTCTCGGGAACCTCATCGCCGAACGGCGTGCGGACCAGGTTCTGATACAGCGACTCGGCAAAAAACGGCACGAACGGCGCCGCCAGCCTGCACATCACCTCCAGGCAGGTCCACAGCGTGTGGTAGGCATTGGTCTTGTCCTGGTCGTGCTCGCTCTTCCAGAAGCGCGCCCGCGACCGCCGTACGTACCAGTTGCTCAGCGCGTCGACAAACTCGACCATCCGCTGACCGGCCGGGTAGTTCTCGAACCGGTCCATGTGCGTACGGACGTCGCGGATCGTGCCGTGCAGCTCGCTGAGAATCCACCGATCCAGCTCCGACAGGCTCGATGCCTCGGGTCGAGCCGTCTTGGCCGGGTCAAACCCGTCGATGTTCGCGTAGATCACGAAGAAGCTGTAGACGTTGTACAGACGAATGAGAAACTCGCGCTGGCACTCGGCGATTGACCGCTCCTGAAAACGCACGCTCGTCCAAGGCGCCTGAGCGCTGAGCATCGCCCAACGCATCGCGTCGGCACCCTCGCGATTGAAGATCACCGAGGGCTCCTTGTAGTTCCGCAGGCTCTTGGACAGCTTCTTGCCGTCCTCGCCCATGATCAGCCCCAGCACGATGCAGTTGCGGAACGGGTGCGGGAACTCCTTCCCGAACGTCGTGTCGTCGTCCCGATCCGCACCGTCCTGGCCGAACAGCATGGTGCTGATGGCCAGCAGAGTGTAGAACCACCCGCGGGTCTGATCGATCGCTTCACTTATAAAGTCGCCCGGAAATCGCTGGTGGAACAGCTCGCGGTTGGTGTGCGGATAGCCCCACTGGGCAAACGGCATCGACCCGGCGTCGAACCAGCAGTCGATCACCTCGGTCACGCGGCGCATTCTGGCCGACGGGTCCTTAGGCGACTGATACGTAATCGCATCGATATACGGCTTGTGCACGCGCAGATCGTCGGGCAGGTCGGGTTTGCTCTGCTTGGCCTGCTGCCAGACTTCGACGCCCTGCACGTCGGGCTTGGCCAGCAGCTCGTCGTAGGTCGCCACCGCCTCCTGATAGCCGGTCGTCTCACATTGCCAGATCGGCAGGGGCGTGCCCCAGTAGCGCTCGCGCGACAGGGCCCAGTCGACGTTGGTCTCCAAAAAGTTGCCGAACCGCCCGTCGCGGATGTGCTCGGGCAGCCAGTTGATCCGCCGGTTATTGGCCAGGAACTGCTCGACGAACTGCGTCGTCCGCACGAACCAGCTCTTGCGGGCGTACTGGATCAACGGCTCGTCGTCGGCCCGCCAGCAAAATGGGTACTCGTGCCTGACCTGCTCGCGCTTCAACAGCAGCCCGCGCTGCTTGAGGTCGGCGATGATGTCGCCGTCGGCCTCCTTACAGAACCGCCCGGCGAAGTCGGTGGCCTCGGGCACGAACGTGCCGTCGGGGTTTAGGTATTGCAGGAAAGCCAGATTCCAGCGCTGCCCGACTTTGTAGTCGTCCTCGCCGAAGGCGGGCGCCATGTGTACGATACCCGTCCCTTGCTCCAGCGTGACGAACTCGGCCGGTACAACGATGTGCCTTTGCCAGGGCAGGATTCGTGGATCGTTCGTGCGACTGTTGTCCTCTGGGGACAGGACTTCATCCTTTGGGCATGGTTCGTAGTCAAAAAGAGGTTCGTATCTGAGCCCGACCAACTCGTCGCCTTTGACGTTGTCCTTGATGGTCTCAAGATCCTTCTGGATGTCGACAGGAAGCCCGTGGAAGACCGAGGGGACAAGGTCCTTGGCAAGGATGAACACTTCGCCATCCTTGTGTCGGACGACGGCGTAGTCGACCTCCTCGCGTACTGCCAGCGCCACGTTGCTCGGCAATGTCCAGGGAGTTGTCGTCCAAGCCAGAAAGCTGATCGGAACATCTGCGTCAAGCCCAAGTTTGGCAAGGAACTCCTCTGTGTGTCCACGGGCGTATCGCTCCGGAGGACTATCTCCGAACCGCTTTCTAAGCGGAAACCGCACCGTAATCGACGGGTCGTCGATCAGCCTGTACCCCTGCCCCACCTCGCCCGCCGACAACGCCGTGCCCCCCTGAGGCCACCACCACACCACCTTGTGGCCCTGATACAGCAGCCCGCGATCGAACAGCGTCTTGAGCGCCCACCACACCGACTCGACGTACGACTGATGATACGTCACATACGCCTCTTCCAGATTGATCCAGAAGCCCAGCCGCCGCGTTAGCTCCTCCCATTCCTTGGTGTAGCGAAACACGCTCTCGATGCACTTGTGCACGAACGGTTCCACACCGTAACGGTCGATGTCCCGCTTGCTGCCCAGGCCCAGTTCCTTGCACACCTCCACCTCGACCGGCAGCCCGTGCGTGTCCCACCCGCCTTTGCGGTGGCAGTAACAGCCGCACATGGTCTTGTAGCGCGGGAACAGGTCTTTCATCACGCGGGTCAGACAGTGCCCCGGATGCGGCAGTCCGTTGGCCGTCGGCGGGCCTTCGTAGAAGACGAACTCCGGACGCCCCTCACGCTGCTTCAGCGACTTCTCGTAGATGTCGTTTTCTTCCCAGAAGCGCAGCACCTCTTGTTCGGCCTTGGGAAAGTCGAATTGCGGACTCACCGGTTTGAACATCGTCTCATTCTCCGCCGTCGGTCTTGCTGATGGCCGGCTGAACCGCGGGCACCAGATCATCTTCCGTTGCAGCCAACACATCGGCCGCCGGGCCCCTTCGCTCGCGGGCGAACAGGTTGATGCGCCGCCACGCGCCACTCCGCCATCGATAGCGAAACACCATCGACAGTATGATGATGAACGTCGTCGAGGCGCCCCATGGCCCGAACGACTTGGCCTCGGGCCAGAGTTGCACCGCCAGCCACCCGCCGCCCACGACGACCAGCCAGCACAACGACACACTCACGACGGCCGGCCAGCGGGTGTCGCCCGCACCTTTCAGGCCGCTGTTGTACGACACACACATGCCGTCGAACACCTGAAACACCGCCGCGAACACCATCATCCATCGACCCAGATGCAGCACCTCGGGGTCCTTGCTGAACACGCTCACCAAGGTCCCGCCAAACAGAAAGAAAATCACCCCCATCGCACCCATGTACCCGCAGCACAGCTTCAAGCCCACCCGGAACCGGCGCTCGGCCAAGTCGAGCCGACCCTCGCCGATGGCCCGGCCCACCGCCGCCGAGATGGCGATCCCCACACCGATCGCCGGCATGAACGACACGTGCAGGTATTGGAACACGAACTGACTGGCCGCAATGTGTATCTTACCGAAACTACCCACCAGCCACGTTACAAACATCGCCCAGGCACTGACGTCCGCTGCCCACTGCAAGCCGACCGGCCAGCCGACCCGCAGCACGTCCATGATCCTGCTCGGCTGCACGCGCCAGGTGCGACGCGAGGCGAATTGCCGCCGGGCCGAGCCCCACCAGAATACGACTAAAAGGAAGCCCACTCGAAACAGCGTAGCCGCAACCGTCGCCAGGGCCGCACCCGCCACCTCCAGCCGCGGAAAGCCCCACGCTCCGAAGATCAACACGTAGTCAGCCACCACATTGAACAGGTTGGCCGCGATGGCCGACCACATGGCCACCTTCGGCCGATGGACGCCGTTAAAGAAACTGGCCAACGCCATGGCCGTTGCCGACGGCGCCACTGACAGCAGACTGATCTGCATGAACTGCCGCTCCATGATCTGGAGCTGGCGTTCGTGTCCCAGGAACTGAATGATTGAGGGGATCGCCGGCCGGAGCAGTACGGCGCCGGCGCCGAGCAGGATGGCCAGCCACACCCCTTGCCACGCGTACGCGCTGCACTTGTCGTATTCTTTGCGGCCCAGGCACTGCGACGCAAACGTGTTGACCACGGTCATGACGCCCAGAGCGAAGCCAATCACCGAGAAGCACAGAATCCCGCCGACAGCCGCCGCCGCCGCGTGCTCCACGCCCAGACGAGACAGCCAGAAGGTGTCGACGAACTGCATCAGCGTCCGCGACATCGTCGTCACGACCATCGGCCAAGCCAGCGTCAGCATGACACGCAGGTCCGACCCGTCGCCGGGCTCTTCGGTCGCCTTGATGGACTGGCTCTCAGCCACGTCGCGTTCCTATAGACGCACGGGTCATGAAACAAAAAAGCCCCGGCAGCGTCGTGGGCTCCCGGGGCTGATGATTGTCGATCCGCAGCGCCGCTAAGAGCCCCCGACAGGGGCCGTAATAATGATAATGAAGGCGACGCTGATCTTCATCATGACAGTCTTTCTATCGGATGATCGACAGGCCGCAGTGTACTCATTCGGCCCAGCTCGGGTCAAGTGCCGCGCGATGACGATTCCAGCGACGCAAACCCCGCTCCTCAGGCCATCCGATCCCACATCTCCAGCGTGATCTGGCGGTCCGGTCGCCCGCCCGAGAGCACCCGCCGCACGTCCTCCACCGCCTGGCGGCCCTGGTTATGACGCGTATGAATCGTGTTGCCCGCCACGTGCGGCGTCACCAGCACGTTTTCCAGGCCGTACAGGGGCGAATCCTCGGCAGGCGGCTCGGGGTCGGTCACGTCCAGTGCGGCACGCAGCCGACCGCTCCGCAACTCGGCGATCAGGGCCTGCTCGTCGATCACCGCCCCGCGCGAGGTGTTGACCACCAACGCGTTGTCCGGCAGTCGCGCCAGCAGCTCGGCGGTGATCATCCCTCGTGTCTCGTCCGTGACCGGCAGGTGGATCGTGACGATCTCGGATCGGTCGAACAGCTCCTTGAGACCGACAGCCTCCACTCCCAGTCGCTGGATCAGCTCAGCCGTGGCGTAGGGATCGTAAGCGATAACCTTGCAGCCAAACGGCGCCAGCAGCGGCACCACTTGCTCGCCCACCTGCGACAGGGCCACGACACCCACCGTTCGACCGCGCAGCTCCCACAGCTTCTCTACAGACTGTCGGGTGGCTTTCCAATCGCGCGTCTGTTGCAGTTGACGGTCCATCGCCCAAGCCAGTTTCAAACCGGCCAGGATGAACATCATCGTATGCTCAGCCACCGCATAGCCGATCTGATACGCCCCTTGGGTAAGCACGATCCCACGTTGAAGAATCTGGCGACAGGCGATCGGTCGCACCGAACCGGCTGTGTGCGCGATGATCTTCAGGTTCGCTGCGTCATCCAGCATCTGCGGCGTGACAGCCGGCGTACCCCAACAGGTCATCAACGCGTCGGCGTCGCGCAGCGACTCGGCCATGACGTCCGCCGTGATCTCGCCTTCATCGGCCAGCAGCCGGACGTCGGCAAATGCCCGCAGTGCTTCGAGTGTATCGGCTGGCATGATCAGCGGCATGTGACCTGCGGAAATGGCTACCACCACCTTCGGACGAGCAGCATGCGACACGTTTCTCCTCCCGCATCTGTGCGAACACTTCGTCAACGATCGGGCGAGTCTACGCGGCTCGGGCGGTGCGTCAACCGCCGACAGTACGCCCAAGGACTCCGGCCGGACCCGGCAGATGCCGTCACAGTCGCATCTTGCAATCGTCCGGGCCAGCGCCCAAAATGGCGAAAACCGACTTTGGCGGCGGCCGTTGAACCGCTCGCCGGGCACCTAAGGACGAAAAACCGAAATGCGTTGGAGCCAATTCTTCATTCCCACCCTCAAAGAGACGCCCGCCGACGCGCTGGTCCCCTCCCACCGATTGATGCTGCGGGCCGGGCTGATTCGCCAGGTGGCGGCCGGTTCCTATGCCTACCTGCCTCTCGGCTACCGAGTGCTGCGAAAGGCCGAGCGAATCGTCCGCGAGGAAATGAACCTTGCCGGGGCCATCGAACTGTACATGCCCGCCATGCAGCCGCTCGAACTGTGGCAGGAGACTAAACGTGACGAAGCCATGGGCCCGGTGTTGATCCGCCTACAGGATCAGAGCTGGCGCAAGGGCACCGTGCTCGGACCCACGCACGAGGAGGTCATCACCGACATCGCTCGCGCGTTCGTCAAAAGCTACAAGCAGGTGCCGATCAACCTGTATCAGATCCAGGTCAAGTTCCGCGATGAGGAGCGGCCCAAGAGCGGTGTTCTGCGAACCCGCGAGTTCCTCATGAAGGACGCCTACTCCTTCGACCGCGACAAGGCCGGCCTCGATGCCAGCTACGACAAGATGTACCAGGCCTATTGCCGTATCTTCGACCGGTGCGGGCTACGCTACATCGTGGTCGAGGCCGAAAGCGGCGCCATCGGCGGCGACGTCTCGCACGAGTTCATGGTGCCCACCGATGCGGGCGAGGACATGCTCGCACAGTGCCCCCGTTGCGGCTACGCGGCCAATCTGGAACGGGCTGCGTCCGCGGCCCCTCAGGCCGATGCGCCGTCGGCCCAGCCACCACCCCTCGAAACCATCCATACCCCCAATATGCGGACCATCGACGAGGTGTGCGACTTCCTCAAGCGCCGGCCCGAGCAAATGGTCAAGACACTGGTCTTCACCGGCGACGACGGCAAGCCGCTCGTGGCCCTGGTGCGCGGCGATCACGACATCAACGAGAACAAACTTGCCCGGGCCGCCGGGCTGACAGAGGTCGAGCTGGCCGACGCCGCAACCATCGAGGAACTCACCGGCGCTGCCGTTGGCTTTGCCGGCCCGCAGGAGCTACAGCAGCGCGGCGCGCGAATCATCTGTGACCGCGACGTGGCTGTCATGCACGACGCCGCCAGCGGCGCCAACAAGACCGACTACCACGTCACCGGTGTCGAGCCGGGGCGAGATTTCGAGTTGCGGGAGGTGGCCGACATACGCGGTGTCGTCGCTGGCGATCGGTGTCCCCACTGTCAGGGCGAGCTGGCCTTCAAGAAGTGCATCGAAATCGGTCACGTCTTCAAACTCGGCACGAAGTACTCGGCTGCCATGGGCGCCAACTACCTCGACGAGGGCGGCCAAAGCCATCCTATGGTGATGGGGTGTTACGGTATCGGGGTGAACCGGATCGTTGCGGCCGCGATCGAGTCGTCCCACGACGAGGACGGCATCATCTGGCCGATGGGGCTGGCGCCGTTCCACGTCGAGGTGGTCGCCATCGATACCAGCGACGCCGAAGTGATGGGCGTGGCTCAGGGGTTGGAACGCGATCTGGAGGCGGCCGGCGTCGAGGTGCTGTTTGACGATCGACCCGTCCGGCCGGGACCGAAATTCAAGGACGCCGACCTGATCGGCTT
>CBFCZG010000045.1:0-18561 GCA_965602375.1 uncultured Phycisphaerae bacterium
CTCCGCCAATCGGCTCGCCCGACCTGCTCGAGGGACGATCGCGATACCTGGCCGAGATGCGCGACGGCTTCGACTGGCAGCACCTCGGCCCTCAGGCGATACAACTATCGCGGGCACGCTACTTCGGGCTGATCAGCTTCCAGGACGTGCAGATCGGGCGACTGCTTCGCTTCCTCGACGAGCAGGGCCTGGCCGACAATACGATCATCCTCTACACGGCCGACCACGGCGACCTGATGGGCGACTTCGGGTGTTTCTTCAAGGCCAACTTCCTCAACGGCTCGGTGCGCGTCCCGTTCATCCTGCGCAGTCCCGGTCCGGTGCCGGGCGGACAGGTATCGCGGCAACTGGTCGGGCTGCAGGACGTGCTGCCGACTCTGGCTTCGCTGGCCGGGGTGCCTCTGACACAGAGCGTGGACGGGGTCGACCTGACGCCGTCCGTCAGCGATCCGTCGCGCGAGGTTCGGCCTTGCTATGTGGCCCAGTGCTTCAACGACCCGCAGCAGAGCTACATGGTGTTCGACGGGCGATACAAGTACATCTACTCGCAGTGGGACGGCATCGAGGAGCTTTATGACCAGCAGGAAGACCCGGCCGAACTACAGAACCTTGCCGGTCAGGCGAAGAGCCGCTCGCGGGTCAGCGACTTGCGCGGGGTGCTGATCGACTGGTGCCGCGACAGCGGCGACGAAGCGGCGCTGGAGAACGGCGACCTGAAGAAATCCACCATCGAGCCGCCCGAGCACCCGCGTCCGATTCAAGGACGAATGGGCTGGCGATACTTCTGACAACGTGGCGGCGTCGCATGTTACGCCACATTCGGCGGCCGCGTGGGGGGTGTAATCCTTTCGCACGCGAGCAATGCCACGTTAACCAGTCCTGTGGGGTCGCTGGCCTGCCCGCAACGCCCTGAGAGGGGCCTGCGAGTCGTTCCGGCCATGCAGCCGGCTGATTTTGCCGCGACGCCCCATGGTTGGTTACCGGACCTCGCATCTTATTCCGGCTCGGGTGTGGGGGGCGAGGGCATTGCGTTGCGAGGCTGAGTGCGATAGACTCTAGATGTCCTTTGGGTTCAGAGCAGCCCGGTTGGGGTGCCATTCGACCTGGGTAACCTTTTTGTGAGGGGGTCTGTGATGGTGAAAGATCATCTCTCGTTTGCGGCTGCCTTGTTGGCATTTGGTGGAGTATTGGTCGGGGGTGCACTCGCGTCGCACCAGCCGGCCGGTGGCGGCGACGCATCCGATGTAAGGCGCGGGGCCAGTTCGGCTGGACCGCAATGTCCGGCGGGTTCGCTGTTCGGACAGGGGGCACACGGATCCACCGGCATGTGGGACATTATGCCGGCAGATTCGGTGTGGGACATGCTGGTCTACGAGAACTTCTGGAATGTCAGCGGTCTGAGCGGCGGCGTTCGGTGGTGGGGCTTTCAGTTGTACTCCGATGGACAGACTGTCACCAACTGCACGCGCAGCCCGGACGACGTGACGGTCACGTTTTACCAAGACGATGGTGATACGCCGGGCGCGCCGGCATGCGGTCCCTACACAGTCAGTCCCACAGTCATCGATACCGGTCTTGTGTATGGCGGGTGGCGGCTCTACGAGTTCAGCGTCGACATCAGCCCGACCTGCGCGTTGTCGTCTGGCTGGGTGTCCATTCAGAGTACCGGGGGCGATCCGGATTGCTGGCTGCTCTGGATGAGTTCGCCGGACGGTGACGGCGCGTGCTATGAGTGGGAGGGCTACGACATGGAGTTGATGTACGGCGATTTGAGCCTCTGTCTCATGGGCCAGCCGATCGCCGACCAGGACGGGGATGGTGTACCCGATGATCTCGATATATGTCCGGGATACAGCGACCACATCGACGACGATGACGATGGCGTGCCCAACGGGTGTGACCTGTGTCCGCAGACGCCGCGCGGGGTATCGGTGGACGCCAATGGGTGTATGGTGTTCGACGATGGCGGCGACGATGACGACGACGGGGTGGGTAACAAGTGTGACATCTGCCCTCATACGCCAGCGTGTGCCGAAGTCAATTCGGTGGGCTGTCCGATCGACTCGGACGGCGACGGGGTGTATGACGGCTGCGATCTGTGTCCTGGTTCGTCGCGGTACGCTGTAGTGGACGCTAACGGCTGTGCGATCACCGATGCCAAACAGGCCGCGCCCGTCGAGCGTTTGGGTAGCTGCTGCGGCATGGCCGGCCCGGTCGCACCGCTTGGGCTGGCGGTGGGAATGCTGCTGCTGAGTCGAGTCCAGTCCCGTACAGGGCGCGGCACCCGCGAGTAATCCCTGCCAGACCGGCAACCGCCGTCTACCATTGCATGCTGCCAGTTCTGGCGACGATCGGGAATCGACGATCAGGATTGTCCTTGGGGTCTCTACGTCAGATTCGTCCATGCTGGCGGGCATGGTGATGGCCCGTTCGTTGCCCCGACACCGCCTGCCACGTGCCCTACCTTGGGGATCATCCGTCGAACGCAATCCGCTACGGCGTGTAGATCTCGTGGACCGTCGAACTCGACACCCCCGCCGTCACCCCTCCGCCGGCCACATAAATCCTGCCTTCGTGCAGCAAGGGAAAGATCCCGTGCCTCGGCGTAGGCATGGGCGCCCCCTGGCGCCACGTATCGGCCACCGGATCATAGATGTCGACCCGGCTGTACACCCGGTCGGGCGTGGCGCCTTCGCCGTCCTCGGTTTCGCCCCCCATCACGTAGAATTCGCCGCCGAAATAGACCGCCTTGCCCATGCCGCCTCTGGCCTGGGGAAGCGGAGCCAGCGTCGAGCCCGGATCCTCGCTGGAAACCCACGTATCTGTGGCTGGGTCGTATATCTGCACCGTGTCGAACCCGTTGGCCAGCGTGTTGCTGTCCCCGCTGCCGGGACCGCGGCCGCCGAAGATGTAGAGCTTCTGACCGTCCGTGGCCGAGGCCGCGTGGTTGCGCGGCTGGAGCATCGGCGTCAGCGTGGTCCATGTATCGGCGACCGGATCGTACTTGGCCAGGTCGGGGATCGTGTGCTCGTTCGTGGCGACGCCGCCGCAAAGGTAGATCTCGCCGTTGATCACGGCTGACGCGCTCGATCCCGCCCAGAAAGGCGGATCCATGCCGAAGCCCCACGTGTCAGTCTGCGGATCGTAGATCTGCACCGTTCCGGCGCCGCTGCCAAACGCCCCTAAGATATACAACTTCCCGTCGTACACTTCGGCTGCGTGGTGGTCTCCCTGCCACGCGCGGGGCGCCAGTTCCGACGGATCGGTCCACGTGCCCGTCACCACGTCATATGCGAGGGTGGCTGGAGTCTCGCCGCCTACCAGGTACATTTTGCCATCGATAAAGCCGCCGGCCACCTCCGTCATCGGTGCCGGCAGGGGCGTCGCCGGCTGCCAGAAATCGTGTTGCGGTTCGTTGCCGGGTTCGAACAAGTAGCGGAACGCGGCCGGCAGCAGTCTCGATTCGGCGCCGACCGTCACAACGACGTCCAGCAGTTCGGGGGTCGGCGAGAGCGTGCCAGGTATGGTCCCGCGAATTCGCGTGCCGCTGACCGTCGTCAGCACGGCCGGCACGCCGCCGATCGTCACGCTCGTGTTGCCCGGATCGCCGAACCCGCTTCCGCCGATCACGAAGCTGTTCCCACCGGCCGCCGGTGCCCGCCAGGGGAAGACGTCGTACACTGTCAATCCCACGGCGGCTGCGTCCACCGGTCGGGCGATCACGAGCTTGTTATCGGTGTAGTCAACGCCGATCACGACGCCCCCCGGTCCCGTCACGACATCGAGGGCGTCCAGCGAAACCGGCAACGTGGTGTTGGACGCGACTGTCCGTCCGTCGGCTGAGAGTTCGATGCGAAACGTCTGACCGTCCCACATCTGGGTGAGCAGCTCGCCGCGCATGGCTCCCTGGAACGTCTGTGCTCGGTATTCGGCAATGCCGTTGGTCGAAGGGGGGAAGGTAGTGATCGCCTGCGTAAACACGCCGGGGATACTCAGCTCGGCCGTGCCGTTGTATACGTTCAGACGATCGTCGTACCGACCGAGGTTGCGGTTCGGGTGGCCGTAGTAATGTCCCTCCTCGATGAGGTTCAATTCGTCGATGTCCTCGGGGCTCGGTCCCTGCGTCGTGGCCGACGTCGATGCCGCCCCGTATCCCGCGTTGGGCCCGTTGTCGGTTGCGTAGATCTTGTTCCACGTCGCCAGCACGAGGTCGAACGGGTTTCTGAAGCCCGACGCGAACACCGCCACGTCGACGTCTGGCGCCACGTCCACGACGTCGCCGAACACCTGATCGTCGTTGGGCAGGCCGGTTGCGCTCTCCAGGTAGACGACCTGACCGTTGAAATTCGGGTCCGACACCTTGGCCTTGAGGATCGTTGCCGACAGCGGCGACTCGGGCAGCCCGCCCATCGGACAGGACGGGACCCCGGCGTTTGTGTTACCACCTACCGTGATCAACAGATCGCCGTTGTTGTCGAATTCAAGCCCGTTGATCGCATGATCGTGGTTGGACACCGGCAGGTCTGTAATCAGCGGTTCGACCACATTGAAGTCCGGTCCGGTGAGAACCGACACCTGCCCTGAGTAAGCCGACGAGCCCGCGAAGCAGTCGCCCCCGTTGGCGTAGATTTCGCCGTGCGCTACGTACAGCCGCACGACCCCGGGCGGGTCAAACGGGTTGGTTGTGATGCCCAGGATTTGGTTGTTCGAGAAGCCCTCGAGGGTCGTGATCACTTGTGATTGGTTCGGATCGAGTTGGTAGTCGTCGCCGAACGCCAGGGCCGTGATCGTGCCGACCAGGCTGCCCACGTAGAGCCGGCCGTCCTGACCCCAAGCGGCTTGCGTCGGGGCGAACACGCTCACCGGATCGGCCGACGTCACCAGGTCCGACAAGTCGAAGTCGACGGGGGGCGGAGCGCTTCCGCTGTAATTGTACTGCACGCTGTTGCTGATACCGTTGGCCGTCTCGACGGTTACCGCGATCAGGCCCGAGCCCGGCGGCGCCGTCAGCCCGATCGACGTTGGCGTCACGTCCAGGTCGACACCGGCCATATTTACACCGCCCCAGTGGACCACGACGTTATTGAAGAAACCCAGCCCAGTCAGCGTCACCTGATTCCCGCCGGCGACCGGGCCCCCGCTGGGGCTGGAGTTGATTACCGGGATCAGGTTTGTCTCGTCATGTGTGATCAACTCGGGGGGCACCGCGCCCTGCGGGCCGCCAGCCCGGACGTACGTGACCTCGGCGGGCAGTTCGCCGATCGTATTGACGGCGAATCGTGCCTCGACCGAGTGCCGTCCGGCCGACAGAGGAACCAGGCCGGCGGCCGGCAGTCCGTCCACAAAGAGGCGTCGGTCGCTGCCGCCCGAGGCCTGAAACTCGTAGTCGTCGGCCTCGGCGAGGTCCACCTGTGCCAGCAGACGTGCCATGACGCTGCTGCTGTAGGGGCTCGAACCGATCGTGCCGCTGGTGCCGACGATTTGGAGCGACGCCGGCAATTCGCCGTAGTCGGCCTGTGGCGGGACCGCGTCGAGCAGCGTCGCGGGATTTCCGCCGGCCACGTGGTAGTAGAGCAAAAGCGCGCCGGGCACGTCGTTCGCGCTCACCACTTTGAATGTGGCTGATCCGCTCAACGTCTCAGGCGGGGTATTGTCGTCCCAGATCGTCAAGGTCACGGTGTGCTCACCGAGCGGGAAGCTACGGATAACGTCGGCCGTCATTGCGAAGGGCACTCCTCCCTCGCTCCACTCGAACGCCGTCAACACATGCCCGAACTCGTGCGTGTGAGAGGACGATCCTACCAGGGATATGTCTTCATACGAATCCTCGCCGTAGTCCACTGCATAGGGATCCGTCTTGATCGTCACGTGCAGGAACGGGTGGCCGACGTCGTCGCTGCCCACGCCTGTCAAACGAACTCGCATCGCCTGGAAGTCTCCCGCAAATTCGAGGTCGACGTCGTTGTCCGACACCTCGGTGGGTGCGAATACCACCGGCACGACAAGCGACTCGCCCGAGCCGATCGTCACGTCGACCGGGAAGGCTGCGTCGCTATGCCCGCCCGCGTAGTTCACGCCGCCCAATGTGGCGATGAAGTCGTGCCCCACCCCCGCGGTGACCAGGAAGCTCAATTGCCGGATGGTTAGCGGGAGCGGGCTCGGATTGGTCAGTGTAACGTTCTTCGGCTCGCCTACCTCGCCGACCAGAATGTGCCCCCACTCGAGTAGCGCCGCGTCGGCCAAGAGGTCGCTCAAACGCTCGACCTCGATAGCCGAGATTTTTGGATCCTCTGTCTGGTGCAGGAACTCGATGTCCAGCGAGCCATCATCGATCTGTACTTCCAGGTTCTCCACCAGAGCCTGGTAGAGGCCGACTCGTGAAAAAACGTCCAGGCCGGTCAGCACAGCCTGGTCTTCGATTGCCACGTCAAAGACCCGCCCACCCGGAAAGGCAACAGCATCGTAGATCTCCGCGAAGTGCAGGCCCACGCGGTAGAGGCCCGGCTCGATCGCGAAACTGTAGGTCATCTCCTGGGCGTCCGGAAGATCCCACCGTTCCGTCTGGTACAGCGTATCCAGCGACGTCCCACCGATTGGCTGGCTTGGGTCCATCGCAAACGTCTGATCTCCGCCGACAAAGAATCCGGTGTCAGCTACCCAGACGTTGCCGTCGTGGTCGGTGTAGTCCGGTCCCCCCGCGTTGAGCCGAAACACTACTGGTGGCGGCCGGCCGGTCCCACTCAATGGGATGTCGAACGGGCCCGCCGGATCATCCGACACGATGGTCAACGTGGCCGTGCGTTCGCCAACGCCCGATGGCGCGAACGTCACGTTCAGGTCCGTCGATCCGAGCGACGGTATTATCAGAGGCATCGCCGGTCCGTCCACGCCGAAGTCGCCTGAGTGTGGCCCCGCGATCGTGGCGTCGTCTACGGTCAGGTCGCCGTCGCCAGGATTGGCGAGGGTTACTTGCCGCATGAGCACGTCGGTGTCGACGCGGGCTGCACCGAAGTCCAGCGTTTCGGTGGTCGTTTCGAGGTGCGGGGGGGCAAAGGGGAAGTTTCCTACGAACACGTCAACGTCCGCCAGATCGCAGTCGCCGTCGCTATCGAGGTCTGCCAGCGGCTGCGGGGTGGCAGATCCAGGGCCCAACATTGCATCCACCAACAGCGCGAGGTCACTGCGGTCGATGTCGCCGTCCTGATCGACGTCGCCCTGGGGTGGCGCCGCCACCGCCAGGCCGGCGGCGCCGGCAAGCAGACACGCCACCAGCAGGTTTCGCGCAGTCCAGCCACAGCGCATTGGCTTACACACCTCGGTTCGTGTCCCGGTTGGAGAACTCGCGGCCCGAACGACATAGGACCGTATGCCCGCTGGCGTCGGAAAGTCAAAAACGGTGGCGACCGATCAGCAGCGACGGCCCGGCCGACTGCCACGCGGCGTGGCACGCCATCGGGCCCGATAACGGCTGAATCGAAGTGCAGGCATATCGGCAGGCGGTCGGAGGCCACGGGCGCCGCTGCGTGGAAGCGACGCCGCTGCGGACCTTGTCTTTGAAGGTCTCTTGGCATCCGTTACAGTGCGTGCAGTGATATGATGCAACCATCCGTGGACGTTCGAATTGCCGTTTGCCAGATCCCTAACGAGCGCGACCTGAAGGCAAGCGCCGACAGGGTCGTTGCCTGGCTGAAGAAGGCGTCCGCCCGCAGGGCTGATGTGGCCGTCTTTCCCGAGGTGGCACTGGGAGGCTATTCGCGCAAGCGCCGGCATTACGACCAACTCGGGTGTGAAGCGTGCAGGGCTGCTGAGAGACGCGTGATTCGGGCGTGCGGGCGCCTGGGCATTGCGGCCGTGGTGGGTACGGTGCGATGGAGCGAGCCCGGCCTGCACAATAGCCTGTTGATCGTCGATAGAGGCGGACAGGCCCTCGGTTATCAGGACAAAATCCACCCCGCCGAGCCCTGGTCGACGCCGGGCGAGACGTTGGCGGTGTACACGCTGTGCGGGGTTGCGTCGTGCTTTCTGGTTTGCTTTGACTGGCGTTTTCCCGAGTTGGTGCGCCTGTCGGCGGCGGCGGGCGCGAAGATCTGCTATTGCAGCGCGTTTCACAACGATCCGAGTTACGAGCACAAGATGTCGGCCTATCAGGCGCTGCCGGTAGCGCGGGCGGCGGAGAACGGGATCTTCTTCGTGTCGGTTACGCCCCCGGCAAGCGCGAGCAATTTGCGGTTTGGCTCGCATGGGCGAAGCAAGATCGTCGATCCCGATGGGAACGTGCTGGCCGAAGGCAGCGTGTTTGGCGAAGAGTTAGTGGTGGCCGACATCGATCCGAAGCGGGCCACCGGTCTGGTTGCCCGGCGGGCCGTTGAGGACGATACGTTTCTGAAAGGCTGGCTCGCCCCCGGGGGGAACATGGTGGAGGGACACCGCCCCCCGCGTCGGCAGCGCAAAGCGCGGTGAGGGAACACAGTAGAGGGGCGAACCTGCCTTGTGCGGTCGCATCGCGGGGCGATTGTGCACGCCGCCGCCGGCCGTCCATCACGGCGCCCGCGAGTGGAATTGTGCGAAACCCACCGGCCAGCCGATGTAGGACTTGTAAGCCGGGCTCGGTTCGGGCGGCGATGTGGTTGCGTCGCGGCTGAGTTGAGACGGCAACGGTTTGCGGATCACTGCGCATGGAGGCGAGGCATACGGCACGGAAGCTGGTGGTCTTCTGCGGTGAGCCCGCGCCGCCATCGACGGTCGAGGCGGTCGAGGCCGTCGCCGAAGCCTACCCGCACTGGCGAATTCTCGTCGTGCAGGGCAACCGGCGGCGGGTGGGCACGTGGGCCTACCTAAAGGGCAAGGTCCGTCGTCTCCTCAGGCAGCCTGTGTCGTATCCGCTGGAACTGGCGTGCCAGCTTGGTGTCAAGCTTCGGCCTCGTGCCAGAAGAAGGCTTGGTGGGCAAGTACGGCTTCCAGCTCTCGACGAGACTGTCCAGGACAACGTGCGATTTTTGTCCGCCGAGTGCATCCACGACCAGGAGGTGGTGGAGAAGGTCCGGGAGTTTGCTCCGTGGCTGGGGCTGTCGCTGGGCGCGCCGATTCTCGAGCCAGCTCTCTTTGAGATTCCCGACTTCGGCACGATCAATGTGCACAAGAGCTTCCTGCCGAACTACCGTGGCATGCCGCCGGGGTTCTGGGAGTTGTATGATCGCGCCGAGCAGACCGGTGTCAGCATCCACTGGGTCAGTGAGTCCCTCGACGCGGGTGACATCGTCGAGCAGCGGGCGATTCCCATTTCACCATATGCCGCGCCGGGCAGTCTCGGTCCGCTGTTGGATGGGGCGGCGACCGAGCTTCTGCTGGCGGTCCTCAAGCGGCTCGACGCGGGCGAACGACCGCGCACGCCTCAGGGCCGCCCCGAAACGCCAACCCGCTCGCGCCCGGCGTGGCTGGTTGCCCGCATGCTGCGCCGGAGGCTGGTAAGAAGCCGCTTGGATCGCATCGGCGTCTTCGCCTTGCTGCGCGGTGCCGCCAAGGCCGTCGTTCTATGGCTTTATGTATACCTATGGTCGACACTAAGGAATCTGACGTATCGCCTGACCGGCCGCGCGCACACAACGGTGCTACTGTATCACCGCGTCAGCGACGACCTGCTCGACAGCATTACGGTCGGAGTGGAGCAGTTTGTGCGCCATCTCAGGCTGCTCAAGCGCTCGTACGACATTGTCGATCTTCAGGAGTTTCTGGACACTCGCTCCAAGCCGCGAGGTCGCCCCGCGGTCGTCCTGACCTTCGACGATGGCTACCAGAACAATCACCTGGCGGCTACGCTCATGCGGCGAGAGGGAATTCCCGCCACGTTCTTCCTCTCGACGGGCATCGTCGGATCCGACCGAGCCTTTCCGCACGACGCCGAGAAGTTGGGGCGATGCGTGCCCGCGCTGTCGTGGCAGCAGGTTCGGCAGATGTCGCAGTGGGGATTCCGCTTCGGCATTCACACCGCCGGTCACGTCAATGTGGGCCGCGTGCCTTTCGATCAGGCAGAGGCCGAGGTCCGCACGGCGATGGTCGATCTGCGCGCCCAACTGGGTCCAGCCGCATCCGATCGCTGGTTTGCCTACCCGCGCGGCAAGCAAAGCGACATCACCGGGCAGGTCAGAGAGCGGTTGGCCGATTGGGGCGTCGAGTGTTGTCTGTCGGCGTATGGCGGGACCAATCGGACGAAGTTCGATTTGCTCGACGTCAGGCGGCAGGGCGTGGATTGCCGGTTTGGCCTGTTGGCGTTGCGTGCGGCGGTCGAAGGGTGGAGGGTGCGATCGCAGAGCGATGGCCGGTAGCCCTTATGCCTCGGTGATTGACAGCACGGCCGGATGGATTCTGCCTTGTCAACAAGGTTCACCCAGGGTATCACCCTACAGGCTGACACGTCTGCTGACTGTGCGAGGGTAGTTCCGATGGCAGGTCGCAAAGCGATGGTTTTCAAAAGGTGCGGGCGAGCCCACCACTTGCTGGTCGAAAGGGCGGAAGATCTGGCCGACGTCCTGGAACTCGATGAGGCGCACTGGGTGGCGACCAGCGCTCCGATCGACACGCTCAACTGCGATCCGACCTTCCTTTCGGTGTTCGACCACGACGCAACGGGTCGCATCGTGGCCGACGAGGTCCGCCTTGCCGTGCGCTGGCTGCTGGCGACCTTGCGAGACCGAAGTGGAGTGACGGCCGGCAGCACGTCGCTACAACTCGACGCGATCGATACCGATAGCGAAGACGGCCGGCGGATTCATGTGGCGGCCGGCAAAATCCTGGGCAGAATCGGACTTTCTGAGTCGTCGACCGTAACGTTGGGTCAGGTGCGGCAGGTCAAGACGACGCTTGAGGCCATGCCGGTCAGTGAGGCGGGCGTCGCGCTTCCCGAAGCCACCGGTGACGAGCAGGTGAGACAGTTTGTGACCGACATCATCGCGACGGTCGGCGGCGCCCCACACCCCAGCGGGCGACAAGGCGTCGGTCAGGCGCAACTGGATGAGTTTCTTACACAGGCGCGGGGTCATCTGGATTGGCGGGCCCGCGGGGAGATTCCCGACGGTCGCGAGAGGTCGGACGTGATTCCCCTCGGCCCGCAGACGTCCGACGCCTATGCGGTTTTTACCGATCTGCGCGACAAAGTCGATCAGTACTTTGCCCAATGTCGCGCGGTGGCGTTCGAACCGCGGACGGCCGACCTGATCAACCCGACAGCCGCCGACCTCCAGCAACTCGACGTGGACGATCCGCAGGCGATTGAGGCCTTTATGAAGGCGGCGCCCCTGGCCAAGCCGGGCTTCGATCGCGTGCTGCTGTTGAGCGAAAAGACCAATCCCTACTACGTGGACGCACTGTCGGCCCTTCGCCGGAAGGTGCTCGATCCTCTGCTTGGTCGGTCGAAGGCCACCCTGTCGCAGGAGGAATGGGAGCAGGTCAAGGCGCGGTTCGGCCCGTATGAGCAATGGATCGGCGCCAAGACAGGCCAGGCCGTCGAGCCGCTCGGCACCGAGAAGCTGAGACGATATCTCGATGATCGCTATGCAGAGGCGGTTGCCTCTCTCATTGCCGAGAGCCATCAGACGGCGATTGCCCTCGACAGCATCCGCCTGACGGAGAAGCTAATTCTTTATCAGGCATATCTGCTGAAGATGGTGAACAACTTCGTCAGCCTGCCCTACCTCTACGAGCCTGCTTCGCGAGCGATGGTGGAGGTCGGCACGCTCGTGATGGACGGCAGGCAGTTCAACCTGGCAGTCAAGGCGGGCGATCGCAAGCAGCATGCTGCCGTGGCCAAGACCAGCGAAATCTTCGTGTTGTATGTGGAGGTGTCGCCACCGGGCGGCGAGAAGTTCGAAGTGGCCGTGCCCGTCACCTCGGGCGGTCAGGGCAACCTGTGCGTGGGCAAGCGGGGCGTGTTTCGCGATCTGGCGGGACGGCAGATGGACGCCCGCGTTGTCGAGCTGATCGAAAACCCCATCAGTGTGCGCGAGGCGCTGCTCTCACCGTTCCGCCGGCTCGCCAGGTTGGTAACCGGCAAGCTGGAGTCGATTACCGCGACGGCAGAGAAGCAGTTTGACACGACGGCGACCGGGGTGCTCGACACGGCCGCGCCGGCCTCGCCTGCCGCTCAGCCGACCAGGGCCGGGACCGGCCTGCTTGCCGGCGGCCTGCTGATGGGCGGTGGTGTGGCCTTCGCTGCCGTCGGTGCCTCGGTGGGATACATTGCCAAGACCATCCATACCGTCGGGTTGCTGAAGATGGTGCTGGCCGTGGCAGCGGCCGTCCTGGCGGTCATGCTTCCGGTGGCCGTGCTGGGGCTGGTGCGGCTGCGAAGACGTGACCTTAGCGCGATCCTGGAGGGCTCGGGTTGGGCCATCAATGCCCGCATGCGGCTGACGCAGCGACAGGGCCGATTCTTCACGCAGAGGCCCCGGTATCCCAAGGGGGCCAAGGGCGTGCGTCGCGTGTGGCCATGGGTCGGGCTGGTCCTGATCGTCGTGTTGGCGGCCATCGCCTTCGGACGGTATCACGCCGCAAACACGGCCAAACCAGCGTCGACGTCGACCTCCATGCCCGCAGCTTCGGCCGTCGCCGACGGCGCTCCGTAGCGACCGGCGACATTCTGTTCTCGGGTAAAGGCAGACTTCTGCCATGTCGCGGCGCGCTACGTCCCCCGCGCGACTCGGCAGGCCCTTCACGTGTCTTAAAGATGGTCTACGCCGTGAAATAGTCCGGCTCGTTGCCCGGCTTCCACTTGATGTTGCAGCCGATGCTGGCCTTCTGGTCGGCCGGCACCTGACGGCCGGCAAGAACGGCGTCGAGGGCCGCCCGCAAATCGCTCCCGGTCACCGGAATGTTGCTGCCCGGTCGGCTGTCGTCCATCTGGCCGCGATAGACCAGCTTGCGGTCACCATCGAACAGGTAGAAATCCGGCGTGCAAGCGGCCCGATAGGCCTTGGCGACATCTTGCGACTCGTCGTACAGATAGGGGAATGTGTAGCCCGCGTCGGCAACCTCCTTCGCCATGTTCGCCGGACTGTCCGCGGGGAAGTTGTCCACGTCGTTCGAGTTGATTCCGACGACGGCCACGCCTTTGGCCTGATATTCCTTGACCAGGTCCGCCATTTGCGTGCGGACGTGTTTGACGAACGGGCAGTGGTTGCACATGAAGATGACCAGCAGCGCCGGTGCGTCGCCGAAGTCGGACAGGGAGACGGTCTTGCCGTTCGTGTCGGGCAGCGAAAAGCCCGGAGCCTTCGTTCCCAGCGTCAGCATCGTGGATGCGGTCTCAACCATGTTCATGTCTCCTCACATAGTTAAACACTTTCGGGGCTGCGTTTACCGATGGTATGCCCCGGCTGCGATAGGTCAAACACGAGGGGACCATGACTACTCGCCTCGCCGCCCAAACCGATTCCAGTGAAGCACAGCCTCAAGTGGCTTCTTCTCAGCCTGGCGTGCTTCCTTTGCGGAATGACCGATCGGCAGCACCGCGATCACCCGAAGATCTTCGGGCACGCCGAGGATTTGCCTGGCCAGCGGCTCCTGACGCAGAACGTAGCCCTCGACCCAGAGCGAGCCATAGCCCAAAGCAACGGCCGCCAGCAGCATGTTCTCGATGGCGGCCGAGGCATCTTCCTTCCAGAACCGCGTTTCTTCCATCACGACGGCGACCGCGGCCGACGCCTGCCCGATGCAGTCCTGGATCTGCCCGAGCTGCTTGAGGATAGCTGGGTCGGTCACGGCGATGAACTGCCATCCCTGATGGTTGTAGCCCGACGGGGCCCGGCGACCGGCGTCGATGATCTTGAGCAGATCGTCTCGCGGCACCCGGCCCGGTTTGAACGCACGTACGCTGGCTCGTCTCTGCACCGCCTCGAAAATGTCCATATCCTGGCCTTTCGCTGGTTTGACGCATGGTTACGATACTGTCAGGGCTCGTCAACGCGGTTGTGCAGCGACCGGTCGTCACCGGGGCGGCGGGGGTCCCAGGTTGGTGGGCAAGTGATGGGTCTTGGACGAACGGCACGCGTGTTGAGGGCGGCTGTTTGCGGTCGGCAGTTCCGTTGGGGCATTGCGGTACTGGCGTCGTCGATCTTCTTAATGGGCTGCAATCTGATTGCGTCGGTCGTGCTCGACCTCGGATGGGTTCGACACACCATCGACGATTCGTCGAGCGGGGCTGACGGTGTGCGACTGGCTGATGTCGACGGCGATGGCCTTGCCGACGTAGCCACCCCATGGGAGGAGGGCGGGCGAGTCGGGGTGTGTCTGAATCCCGGGTCATCGGCGGTTGCTTGGCCGTGGCCTGGCGTGACCGTCGGTCGTGTCGGATCGCCCGAGGATGCGGTGCTCGTCGACCTCGACTCGGACGGTGCGACGGATGTGGTCAGTTGTTGCGAGGGCGACGTCAGGAGCGTCTTTGTCCACTGGGCGCCGAGCGATCCTGCGCAGTACATGCTCTCACTCGCTTGGCAAACCCGGGCGATACTTGTCGTCGAAGGGATGGCCCAATGGATGTTCTGCCTGCCGATGCAGATCGACGATCAAAACGGGGTCGATCTGGTGGTCGGTGCCAAGGGCGACGATGCACCGATCGGATGGCTGGAGTCCCCGAGCGATCCGCGAAACCTTGGCGCATGGCGTTGGCATGGGCTTTACGGCGCCGGGTGGATCATGTCACTAGCCGCGGCCGACATGGACGGCGACGGCGACCTCGACGTGGTTGCGTCCGATCGCAAGGGCTCCAACCGCGGGTGTTTGTGGTTGGAGAACCCCGGCCCGGCGATGGCCCGCACCGCATGGCCGGTGCATCGCATCGGCGAGGGCGACAGGGAGGTCATGTTCCTGTACGTGGTCGATCTCGACCAGGACGGTCTCCTGGACGTGTTGACCGCCACCGCCGCCCGCGAGTTGGTTTACTATCGCTGCGAGGCGGCAGGCGGCAGGTTGTGGCAGGCGCTGCCCATCGCGCTGCCGGCCGAGGCGGGTACGGGCAAGGCTGTCGCCGTGGGTGATGTCGATCGGGATGGCCGCCTTGACATTGTCGTCTCGTGCGAGAACGCCGGCGGCCGATCGGGCGTGCTCTGGCTGTCGTACCTGAACTCGCTGACCGATCCGCTGTGGGCGGCGCATGACATCAGCGGGTCGGCGGGCGGCAAGTTCGATCTGGTCGAGCTGCTCGATTTGGACGGCGACGGCGACTTGGACGTGATCACGTGCGAGGAAGGCGAGGGCCTGGGCGTCGTCTGGTATGAGAACCCGACGAGGCGATAATGTCGTCGCACCCGGCAAGGGTTTGTGTTACTCTTTAGGCGGATGTCGGGGGCGTTTTAGGGGTGGCGGCTGGTCGCCGGGGGTGGCACGAGGGTGGGTGCCGAACCTCGCACGCACCTGCACTGGAGGGCGTCGGATATGGCGCAGTTCCGATACGTTGACGACAACGGGCAGTTGCAGACCATCAAGCTGGAGCTGGGCACGATCACCCTCGGTCGGGCCAGCAGTTGCGACATCGTGCTGGTCGACGATTTGATCTCGCGCGAGCACGCTCGTCTTTCGAGGCAGTCCGACGGGCGATGGATGGCGGCCGATCTCGGCAGCCGCAATAAGACCTACGTCAACGGCCAGGCCATCAAGCAGAAGATCCTCGTGCCGGGCGACGTTGTCCGACTGGGCGCCAAGACGCTCGAGTTCGTGGACGAGTCGGCCCCTGGTTCGTTGGGCCAGGAGATCGACTTTTTCCTGGCCGACCGCGAGCCGCCGGCCGGCACGGCATGGGCCAAGATCAACGCACCGATCTCGGTCGCGCCCGACCTGATCGAGCGATTGGTCGGCGCGGTCGAGGTCGACGCCTTTGCCGACAGCCCCGAGCCCATCGCCGATCGAGCGCTGGCGCAGTTGACCGAGCGCATGCAGGCCGACCGTGGGTTTGTGGGGTTGTTGGGTGAGGACCGACGCAGCCTCCGGCTGATCGCCGCCCGTTCGATGGGCGGGACGGGCTCGGCCACCTTCCGGGCCGTCAGCCAGAGCTTCGTCCAGGCTGCCCACTTGCAGAACGTGGCGGGCTTGTATCCCTCGGATCGGCGCAGCAAACCCGAGGGGTCGCTGCCGCCTACCGCACTGGTTGCGCCATTGCGTAGCGAGGGGCACAGCCTGGGCGTGATCTACCTCGACCGCCTCAGTGACAAGCGGCGCTTCGAGCAGGAGCAGCTCAGCGTGCTCATGCTGGCCGGCGTGCAGTTGGGTGCGATCCTCGGGCAGTTGCATCGCCGGGTGGTCGCCGCCCAGGAGGCCGAGTCAACGGCTCGAATCGCCGTCTTGCGGCGACTGCAGGCGAGCGTCAACACCATCGCCGCAGGCAAGACCGAAACCCTGCGCTGGTCGGCCCGCATCCTGTCCGGTGCCGAGCGATGCGGCGACCTGTATACCGTCGTATCGATTGATGACAACCGTATTTTGGCGGCTGCCGTCGATGCCGGCGGGACCGGTTCGGTGGGTATCGTGCAGGGCGCGTCGATGTTGAGCGTGACAGCGACGGCTGTGATGATGGCGGGCCAGCGGACCGAACTCGGACGCATTCTGAACGCCCTCAATGGGCACGTAGCGGCCGGTGGTGTGCGTCAGCCTCTGCCGATGGTGGCTGTCTGGATCGATCTGGTCGCCGGTCGCGTGTCCTACGTCAACGCCGGGCACACGGCGCCGCTGCTGTTGACCGGGCCGACGCGAATGGTCACCTTGGATCAGACCTCGATGCTGGTCGGGGCCGACGAGGACGCCATCTACAAGCCCACCGGCGTTGACCTGCCGGCCAGGTTTCGACTCATTCTCACAAGCGACGGCCTGGTGGAGGCGTTTAACAAGGCCGGCCAGGCCTTCGGCGACGAGCGCATGCACGAGGTGCTGTTGGACGAGCAGGCGTTCGGCGAGCCCGAGGAGGTTAACGAACGGCTGGCTGCCGCCAAGACCGAGTACCTCGACCAGATGCCGCAGTTGGACGATGCAATGGTCCTGACCATCGCGAAGGACTGACCGCTGAGGGTCCGCTTGCTATAGATTCGTCTTGAAGTCCAGAAACCGACGGAGCGAAGGCAACGTTTATGGAGAAACACTGGTTCATCTGCCCGCCCTGGTCCGGACGCGACGAACTGGCTCTTCGGCTGAATGTCCCGCCGGTCGTCGCGCAGATCCTGCACAATCGAGGCCTGGACGAAGCGGCGCAGGCCCGGCAGTTCCTCCAGCCGAAGTTCAACGATCTCTTGCCTCCCGAGCAGTTGCCCGGTGTCGCCGAGGCGGCAGGGCGAATCGCAGCGGCCGTCGAAGCGGGGCGGCGAATCGTCATCTACGGCGACTACGACGTCGACGGCATCACCGGCACGGCCATTCTGTGGCATTGCCTCCGGCTGGCCGATGCCGACGTCGACTTTTACATCCCGCATCGCCTGGAGGAAGGGTACGGGCTCAACCCCGAAGCCATCGACAAGATCGCAGACGACGGGGCAAACCTGCTGGTGACCGTCGATTGCGGCATTACAGCCGCCGACTCGGCTTCCCGCGCGCGGCAGCGAGGGCTCGAGCTGATCGTCACCGATCATCACGCCACCAACGGCCGACTGCCGGAGCAGTGCACGGTGGTCCATCCGACGGCGCTGGGCGGCGAGTACGAGAATCCGCATCTTTCCGGGGCCGGCGTGGCCTTCAAGCTGGCGTGGTCGCTGGCGCAGCGTTTTTCCGGCGCCGGGCGCGTAAGCCGGCCGTATCGCGACTTCCTGGTCGAGGCTACCGGGCTGGCGGCCCTGGGCACCATTGCCGACGTCGTACCGCTGGTAGGTGAGAACCGGATTCTGGCCCATTTCGGGCTGACGGGCCTGCGCAACTCGCAGCTTGCCGGCCTGGTCGCGCTGGTCGAGCAGTCGGGCCTGACCGGCAAAAAGATCGACAGCTACCACGTGGGGTTCTGGCTGGCGCCCAGGTTGAACGCGGCCGGTCGAATGGGGCACGCGCGGCTGGCTGTGGAGCTCTTGACGCGGGCCGACGCGGATCGGGGTCGGCAGATTGCCGAGTTTCTCGATTCGCAAAATCGCCAGCGCCAGCAGGTCGAACGGCAGATCACCGAACAGGCCCGCCAGCAGGTCATCCAGACCGGCATGGACGGCGACGCCTATCGCGCCATCGTATTGGGTGGGTCGGGCTGGCACGCGGGTGTGATCGGGATCGTGGCTTCGCGCCTGGTCGATGAGTTTCACCGACCGGTGGTGCTGATCTCCTTGGACGATCAGATCGCCCAGGGCTCGGCCCGCAGCATCGCCGGGTTTGACATGTACGAGGGGCTGGCCCGATGCCGCCAGCATCTGGTCGGCTTTGGCGGGCATGCGATGGCGGCGGGGCTGACGATCCAAGCCGACAAGGTCCCCGCCTTCACCGAAGCGTTCTGCACGCACGCGGGCAACGTGTTGACCGCACAGCAGCTCCAGCCTCGCCTGCATCTCGACGCCGAGGTCGCCCTGTCAGATCTGACCGAGCCTTTGGTGCATCAGATTCTCGGGCTCGGCCCGT
>CBFCZG010000046.1:0-18554 GCA_965602375.1 uncultured Phycisphaerae bacterium
ATGGACTCGACTTCGAGCGGGCGGCGCTGCTGGAAGTCGATCATCATGGAGGTCTTGTAGTGTCCCATGGTGGCGGTCTGGGCGAACATCTTGTCGATCATCACCGGGGCGTCGATGCTGCAACCGCATGCGTTGCCTGCGTCGATGGTCTCGGCCATGAGGCGTCTTGCCAGTTCCTGGAGGCCTGGGTCGTCCATAATCCGCTGCGTGCTGACGACACCGGCCGATACCGACAAGCTGTTGAACGGGACATTCCAGACGAGCTTTTCCCACCGTGCCTGCTTGAGGGACGGGGCCACATGCGACTCGATACCGGCCTCGGCAAACATGGCGGCGACCGCATTGGCCTGTTCGCCGTTGTCGAGGAGGTGTCCGAAGGTGACGCGTCCGTAAGCGCGGTGATGGACGACCCCGGGCTCGCCGCGATTGATGCAGACAAACGCAAGGCCGCCGAAGATACACTCGGAGCCGAACCACTGCCCGAACTGCTCCTCGACGCCGAGCCCGTTCATCAGGGCCAGTACGAACGTATCGGGGCCGACACAGGGGCGAATGAGTTGCTCGGCCTCATCCAGGGCGGTGGTCTTGAGGGCACAGAGGACCAGATCGGCGCGACCGATCTGCTCGGGTTTGTCATAGGTTTGAGCGGCGATATGGAAATCGCCGTCACAACTGACGACGTCGAGCCCGCGCCGTCGGACGGCCTCCAGATCTCGCCGCATGACAAAGTGGACATCGTGCCCGACACGCGCCAGGCGGGCACCGTAGAAACAGCCGACTGCGCCCGCGCCGACGACGGCGATCTTGATCCGCTGCCGTCGGGGGTAGGCAAACTGAAGAACGGCGGATTCGGTGGAGGCCGGCGCAACGGGCCGGGGAACCGGCAAGGGCGCCAGCAAAGGCGAGAGCGAGAGGTCGGGCAGGGACGAGGAAACAGGCATATCCTGTGGTCGCCCCCTGCGGTCCGGCGGTTCCAGGGGCCTGGTGGGCTGCTGCTGGTCGGCATCGGGGGGGGCTTTGTCGGGGCGCGGTATCACCAGGGCTGTGCGACAGTTCGGACAACTGGCCGTTCGGCCGGCGTGTCGCAGGTCGGCCCGGATCTTCTGGCCGCAGTGATGGCATCGAAAACGAAACGCCATGCCCATCGCCGTTTTGAGACAGTCCTTACCATACCCACGGGTCGGGCATGAGGCAACCGTGGGGGGGGTCAGAGTCTGGCCTCTTCGCGACTGAGGTGGAGGGCCCGCAAGAGGTCTCGCTGCTCGACGAGTCCGACCACCTTGCGCGAGCCGGCGCCCTCGACCACCGGGACACAGCCGAGATCTTTGCTTCGGAACAGTTCGAGCAGTTCGGCGAGCGCGGCATCACCGCTTACGGTCGGGCTGTCGGGATTGGCCAGGTCGAGCGCCGTAACCAGCCTGCCCAGCAGGGGATCATAGATGATGTCTCGCACGTCCGCATAGTCGATGACGCCGGTCAACTGATTGTCGCTGCTTACGACGGGGAAGTGGTTCAGCCGGCTTGTCTCGACGAAGTGCAGCACTTCGTCGAGGTCGGCTTCGGGCCGCAGGAAGCGGACATTGCTTCGCATGATGTCCTTGACGCGGAGCGGCTGACCGGTGGTTCGGGCGCGACGGTGGCCGTGACGGACAAGCCGCAGGGCCGAGTCGGCCACCAGTCGGGTTGCGGAAAGGCCCTCGGCGCGAACGGGTCCGCGTCGCCGCAGCAGTGTGATGGCCTTCACCTCGCCACTGATACGGGCCATTCGCTTCAACGCCAGCGGGCCGACCAACTCGAACAGAGCAACCGAACCGAGAATAATCGTATAGAACTGCCCCGCCAGCGGGCTGTCCCAATGGTCGCGGAGAAACTCAGCCAGACCGATGGCCACCCCCGCTTGGCAGAGCAGTCCCAGGCCGATGGTCGTATGAATGTTCTCGGGATGTGCGACCCATCGTGCACCCAGCCGCCCGCCCATGACCTTTCCGACGACTCGAAAGACGGCATAGGCCCCCCCAACCCAGCCCAGCGAGAGCAATTGCTCGAGGTGGAGGTTGTAGCCGGCCAACACGAAAAAGGCGGCATAGATCGGGACGCCGATGGTGGCCAGCAGTTCGCCCAATCTTTCCGGATCGATGGCGACGTTCGCAAAGGTCGCGCCGGCAGCCAGGCATGTCAGCAGGAAGCTGTAGGAGAGGTTCAGGCGTTCGGGGTCGGCGAGCCAGTCGCGTCCTGCCCCGAGTCCGATCATGAGGGCCAGAAACACCAGCAGCGTTTCAGAAACGGCCAGCTTGGCATGCAGAAGACTGATGACGATCCCAACCAGACAGCCCAAAACGACACTGCCACCCGTTGTCATGAGCAGGTCGAGCCATACCGTCCGCTCGCCGACCTTTGATGAGGTGATCACGCCCGCGGCAGCCAATACAACAAAGACGGTATGAAACAGCACGATGCTGAGGATGTTGTTGAAGCCTACGAGCGTGAGGGTAGTGTCGGTCATCGGCCCCTTGGCCTGATACTCCTGTAGGACGAGGAGCGTCGCGGCGGGCGCCGTTGCAATGGCTGCCGCGGCCAACAGCAGCGCCAAGGCCGAAATCTGGCTTACGGGTAGCGCCAACACGACGAAAGCGGCGGTCGCCGAGCCGGTCAGCACGAGGAGGGCGGTCAGGCCCACCTCGCAGAGGCTTATCCGCCAGGCCTGAGCCACGACGCCTCGCACATGGCGGGCCTCGAACACGCCGCCGATGGTGAAGAGGATCATACCCAGCGCCAGATGCGTAACCGGGCGCAGGGCCAGGGCCGCCGTCTCGGCAGCGTGGACGGCCTCCTCGGGGCCGATCCTCGCCCCGGCATACCAGACCAGAGCGGCTTTGAGCCCAAGTCCAGCGGCTATGAAGCCCAGCACCCTGGGCACACGCAACAGGCGCGCAACATAGGCCCCCATTAGACCAGCCAGCAGCATCAGGCCCAGCAAAAACCCGCCGGATGGGAAGGCAGCATTCACCGTCAATACGCCACCGAATGCACAGAGTCATCCGCCTGTCGTGCCGGAAGGGGCACTCAGAGCCCCTACACTTCATACCACCAAGGCCGGAAAGTCAATCCACGTGGGGCCGCGCGTGCGGCGTAGGAACGGGGGGGACTGGTCCACCTGCCGTCGCCAACGCGAGTGTGGTAGGATGAGGGCGATGGCAAAGGCGAGGTCCGGCGAGCAGCAGGATGCATTCCTTACGACGCGGCAGGCCGCTGAGGCATGCGGCGTATCCTGCCAGGTGGTGCGTTATTACACCATGCTGGGGCTGCTGCGTGAGGCGAAGCGGACCGCTTCGGGTCGTCGGCTGTACGCCCCGTCGGTCGTGCGGCAGATGCGGATCATTCGCCAACTTCAGAGCGTGGGGTACGCACTGCGCGATATTCGAGACACGTTCCTGAAACGGACCAGCAGTACCGAGACCAGGTCGGGCGGGTGACAGGTTGCCTGCCGGAAGTTCCGCCCGCCCGCCGGCCCGTCTAGCGCGACTGGGCGGTCAGGATCGGCTAGAGGCGGGCGTGCCGCCGGCGCGTTGCAGCTTGGCATCGCGCCGCTGGGCGTATTGTATGGCGGCTCGCACCAGACCCACGAAAAGAGGCTCGGGACGAAGCGGACGGCTGATCAGCTCGGGGTGGGCCTGGGTGCCGATGAAGTAGGGGTGCACGTCGGCGGGCAGCTCGAGAACCTGCATGATCGGATAGTCGGGCGCCTTGCCGGAGAAGGTAAGCCCGCCCTGTTCCAGCGTCTCGATGTATCGCGGGTCGACTTCGTAGCGGTGTCGGAAGCGCATGCGCACCTCACTGGCGTTGTTGAACAGGCGGGCCGCTTCGGTCTTGGGTTTGACGGCGATATCATGCCCGCCCAGCCGCATGCTTCCGCCGAGCCCCTCGATCTGCTTCTGTTCGGGCAGGATATCGATGACGGGGTGTTTGCACTCGGCGTCGAGTTCCGTGGAGTTGGCCCCCGCCAGGCCACAGACGTTTCGGGCAAATTCGACCACCGCAAGCTGGAAGCCGTAGCAGATTCCCAGATAGGGGATCTTGTTCTCGCGTACATGATGAATGCAGGCGATCTTGCCCTCGGCGCCGCGGACCCCGAACCCGCCAGGGACGATCACGCCGTCGACGTCGGCCAGGGCGTCGGCGACGTTGCCTTCCTCCAACTCGGTGGTGTCGATCCAGTCGATCTTCACCCGGGCACCCAGATGGGTGCCCGAGTGCTCGAGCGCATGGATGATGCTGGCGTAGCTGTCGCGGACCGTGGTGTACTTTCCGGTAATGCCGATCCGGACAGGCGTGCTGGCCTGACGGATCTTGTCGGTGTAGTCGCTCCATACCTCGACGGCCTTGGTCTCGGCCTCGGGCTGGACCCGGTCGGCCACACGCAGAATGTCAATGACGGCAGCATCGACGCCCGCGTCGCGCAGGAGCTGCGGGATGACGTAGACGCTTTCACGGTCGTGCATGGAGAATACGCGCTCCAACGGCACGTTGCTGTAGAGGGCGAGCTTCTCGCGGACTTTCTGCGTGACAGGCCGTTGGGCGCGGCAGGCGATGATATGGGGCTGGATGCCGCAGGCTAAGAGTCGCTTGATGCCGAGCTGGGCGGCTTTGGACTTCTGCTCGCCGAGGATAGGCGGGTCGAGAATGAACGTGAGCGACACGAAGCACGCGCTATGGGCACCCTCCTCGAAGGCCAGCTCACGGGCGGCTTCGATGAAGTAGACGTTTTCGACGTCGCCGACCGTGCCGCCGATCTCGACGAAGACCACGTCGGCCTGGGTGGCGACGGCCAACTCGCGCAGCTTGGCCTTCACCTCGCCGGTGACGTGGGGGATCACCTGCACGTCGCGACCGAGGTAGCTGCCCTTTCGCTCCTTTTCCAGGACACGGGTGAAGATCTGGCCGCTGGTGGCGAAGTTCAGGCGCGTGAGGTCCTGATCGAGCATGCGCTCGTAGGTGCCCAGGTCCATGTCGCATTCCATGCCGTCGTCGAGGACGAACACCTCGCCATGGCGGTAGGGGTTGAGGGTGCCCGAGTCGATGTTGAGATACCCCTCGAGCTTGATGGGGGCGACGGTCATGCCCTTGTCCTGAAGGCACTTGGCCAGCGAGCTGCTGAAGATGCCCTTGCCCAGCCCGCTCATGACGGTGCCGAAGACGAAGACATACTTGGTGTAGCCGGGCTTGTAGCCGGCCGGCATAGGGGTGTAGAACTCGGTCTCCTCCGAGACGCCGGCTATCTGTGAAAGCATCTCGCCGCCGTTCATGCCATCTACCTCCGTGTACTTAGGTGCTCGGACCGGTTTGGGTAGTGCTGCCTACACTTCGCGAGGCCGTTCGCCGCACAAAGGCCTCATAGTCCTCGGGTGTATCGATGCCGGCCGGTGCGTGCTCGACGTGCCCGACCAGGATGCGGACGCCGCGTTCGAGGGCGCGAAGCTGCTCCAGCCGCTCGGTCTGCTCGACCCGACCCGACTGCCAGCCGGCGTACTCGAGCAGGAAACCTCGTCGATAGGCGTAGATTCCCAGGTGCAAGAGCCACTGCCCGGGCGTCTGGGGGCGGCCCGCGGTGTCGCGAGGGTAGGGCACGAGGCTCCGCGAGAAGTACAGCGCCCGGTGGGCCTGGTCGCAGACCACTTTGACGCAATTGGGGTCGGCCGGGTCGGCATCGTCGGCAAAGGGGCAGGCCAGGGTCGCCATGGGGCAGTCGGGGTCGTCGGCGAGCAGGCGGATCAGGCGATCGATGTGCTCGGGATCGATCTCCGGCTCGTCGCCCTGGACGTTGACGATCAGGTTGAAATCTGGATCGAGCGTGCGGACGACCTCGGCGACGCGGTCGGTGCCGCTGGAGTGATCGGGTCGGGTCATGCGGGCTTGGCCGCCGAAGGATTCGACCGCCTGGGCGATCCGCACGTCGTCGGTGGCGACGATCACCTGCTCGATGAGCGTGGATCGGGCCACCTGTTCATAGACATGTTGTATCAGGTATTTGCCGGTCTGTCGGGCGAGGGGTTTTCCGGGGAATCGCGTGGAGCCGAAGCGCGCGGGGATAACCGCTATCGCAGGCAAATACCACCTTCACGGGCAAGAAACCAACCGCACCGATCGTTCATACGGGCCCGGATGATAACGGCCGGTCGACGGTGGGTCAAATCCTCTTCTTGCAAGAGAGTCCTGCATCGTGGCGTGTGGTTGTCGGACGGCAGGCAGCGGCGGCCGCCTTGCTGCCCGCCATCGGGCCAGCTAGGCTGTCGCTGCCAAGTGTTTGGTAGCCGGGAGTTCGTCGTGAGGCGTGTGTTGCTTGCCCTGCTGGTGGTGGCGTGCCTGGCGGCCGTGGGTGTGGCCGTCTGGCGATCGGGCTCGACAGACGCCGGCGACGTCATCGAATTGACCGTGTGGGACTGGTGGAGCCCGACGTCGAGCGACGACTACGAGCGGTACTTCGGCGAGATCAAGGAGATCTTCGAGCGGGAGCACCCGGGCATTCGCATCCGCTACCAGTTCGTGCCGTTCGCCACCTACATGCAGAAGCTGACGACGGGCTATTGCGGCCCGAACCCGCCGGATGTGTATCAGTGCAGCATCGCGTGGGCCCAGACGCTGTGGGAGCGGGGCGTGCTGATGGAGCTGACCGACCTGGTCGCTAGGACGCCCGAGCTGCGGATGGAGCAGTTCCTGGAGGCGGCTGTCCGTCACAACCAGCTCGACGGGCACATCTACGGGGTGCCGATCATCCTCGACGCCGAATGCCTCGTCTACAACCTGGACATGTTCGAGAAGGCGGGACTGCCTACCGACCCCTACGCCATCGGCACCTGGGCCGACCTTCGCCGGTTTGCCAGGGCGCTGACGCGGGAGACGGAGGATGGCGACAGAGTTGCCGGCTTTGGCTTTGCGGGCTTCGGCAGCGGGCTGACGCTGTTCGGGCCTATGCTGTTCGTCAATGGCGGTCAGTTCTGGACCGATCCGCCCTACCGGGCCGCGTTCAACAGCGAGGCGGGGCTGGAGGTGATCGACTTCCTGCGGCAGCTTTACTACGAGGACGGCGTGTGCCCGTCGTTTTCGCCCCAGTTGAGCGTGGAGGCCGAGTTCTATGCCGGGCGCGTGGCGATGTTCGTGGGGGGCACATGGTCGGGCAAGTACATCGATCGCGACACGGGCAGCTACCTCGGGCACGGGCACGAGGGCGGGCTGCGGTATCGGATGACCAACTTCCCGCCCGGCCCGTCGAGTGCGACCGGCAGGCGATCGACGATGACCTGGGGCAACATGATGGTGATCAGCCGCGGGTGCGAGCATCCGGAGGCCGCGTGGGAGTACATCAAGCTGGTGGCGGGTTTGGAGGGGTGCCTGCTGCGACTCAAGCACATCAATCAGAACGCCCCGCGGAAGGATTTCTATACGCTGCGGCGCGAGGATATGCCGCAGGCGTGGCACGAGCGGGGCTATCCGACCTGGGCCGAGATCGTGTCGATCAAGCCCTATCTGGCGATGGTGCCGGAGATCTGCAACTCGGGCGCCAAGGCAATGCACATCGAGCGACAGGCGGTGGATCGGGCGTTCCGTAACGCGTACGAGACGGTGATGCTGGCTGAGCAGATCAGCGACGAAGAAATCCGGCAGGTCTTCGACGAGACGGCCGCCAAGGTGAACCGTATCTATGACCGGCTCCGCCCGCGCTAAACAGCTCGACCTGCATCCGCGAACCGAACGCTCGGGCTACCTGTTTGTGTTGCCGGCGGGCGTGATCATCATCGCGTTCAGCTTTGTGGCGATCGGCATCTCGTTCTGGGTGTCGCTGCGGCACTGGGACGTGCTGGCGCAGAGTTCCACGTATATAGGCTTGGACAACTATCGCCGGGCGCTGTTCGACCGCGACAGCCTCTTTCCGCTGGCGCTGGCCAACACGGCCTGGTACGTGGTGATGGTCGTGCCGTGTACGCTGGCGACCAGCTTCATCCTGGCGATGATGGCGAATCGGCTGAAGGGCACGGCGTCGGCGGTGGTCAAGACGATCTACTTCATTCCGTCGATCACGCCGGCGGTGATCGTGTCGCTGGTGTGGTTTCAGCTTTACGACGCGTTTCGGCTTATGACGCAGGAATGGGGGCACGAGGTCAACCTGCTGGGGTTGCCGGCGACGGCCATGCCCGCGCTGGCGCTGATGGCTGTGTGGCAGGGCAGCGGCTACAACATGGTGATCTTTCTGGCGGGTCTGGCGGACATTCCCAGGGAAATGTACGACGCGGCGTCGGTCGACGGGGCGGGGCGCTTGCGGCAGCTTTGGTATGTGACGATCCCCCTGCTGCGGAACACGCTGATCTTCATCTCGGTGATGCTGGTGATCGGGGCGTTTCAGGTGTTCACCTCGGTGTACATCATGACGCAGGGCGGGCCGGCCAACTCGACGGAGGTGATGGCGTCGCTCATTTTCCACAACGCGTTTGAGGCGACGGGCCAGACGGGCTATGCGTGTGCCCTGGCGTGGCTGATGTTTGGCGTGGTGCTGGTGTTCGTGATTATTCAGATGAAGGTCTTCCGGTCGCGGCAGATCTACGACTGATCGGACGGCGATGAACCGCACGGAGAAACTGCTGGGACTGCTCTTGGGCCTGGCCCTGATCACCGGGGCGGCGGCCATGATTTGGCCGTACCTGTATATGGTGTCGGGCTCGCTGAAGATGGGGGCCGAGTACGAGACGTACAAGCGCGATCTGCTGCCGCCACGACTGTCGCCGTTTGTCGACGACGAGGAGAAGGAGCGGCTGACCGATGATTCGCGCCGCCGCTATTTGCGTCAGAAGGGAGTCGATCAGCCCGAGCCGCTGCTGAAGAACTACATCGACGCGTTTGAGTATGGGCGCGTACACGTGTATCTGTTCAACAGCTTTCTCTATGCGATCGTGGCGACCGCGGGGCAACTGCTGCTGAACTCGCTGGCGGCGTATGCGTTTGCGCGGATACAGTTTAAGGGGCGCGACTTTTTGTTCGGGCTGATCCTGTCGACCATGATGCTGCCGCCGGCGGTGCTGCTCGTGCCGCAGTTTCTGGTGGCCCAGGCGCTGGGGCTGGTGGATACGTTTTGGGGGGTGGTCGTGCCCGCGTTTGGCGGTGCGTTCGGCATCTTCATGCTGCGGCAGTTCTTTTTGAACATCCCGCGGACGCTGGAGGATGCAGCCATGATCGACGGCTGCACGCGGCTGGGGATTCTGTTTCGCATCGTGCTGCCGCTGGCCAAGCCGGCGCTGATTACGCTGGGGCTGTTCGTGTTTCTGGGCACGTGGAACAGCTTCGTCTGGCCGCTTGTGATTCTAAGCGACTGGGACAAGTATCCGCTGACGGTAGGTCTGAGCCTGTATCGCGAAGAGGCGGGCGGTGTGGGCTGGCCTCGGATCTTTGCGGCCTCGGCGCTGGGCTCGCTACCGCTGATCGGGTTGTTCCTGGGTGCGCAGCGGTATTTGGTTGGGGGTCTGACGTTTTCGGGGATAAAGCAGTAAGGGCGTCGATCGCCCCATCCGCATCACTCCCCAGGTTTGCCCGCCGGCTGACAGTCCTTAGCAGAACTGCCGGTTAGGAAGGTGGCTCGTCGAGTTTCACGATACTCAGGTCCGCCCCGTCGCCGAGCTGTAACGCCGAAAACGGGCGTCTCTCGATGATCGCTGCTTTCTCGAGGCGCTTCCCCGTCTCCTCCACCTCAAATACCCACTTGGACCCGTAGTTGGCCAGTGTGTACTCGGTGCTCGCATTCAAGTGGCTAAGAAAATGTCTCCAATTGTCTGGATAGAAGACGTACGGAGGCGTAACCCCCCGCACCATTACGTGGGCGGGCTTCTTAACCGATTCCCTGACGCTCTCCTGCGACGATCGCAACTGCGCCTCTAACTCATCCAGCTTCGCCCTCACTGCCTCCACGTCCGATGCCTGCCGGATCTCCTCAATCTGTCGCTGCGTCCGGTCCTGACTCTCGGCCAGCACCTTCTCTAAATTCGATACACGAGATGTTGACTGCGTGTCTTCCTTCTGGAAGACGAATTGGCGCACCGAATCGCCATAGGCCTTCAACTCAGGAAGGGCGTACTGCGCAACGGCTTTGGCGTCGCTCTTGATCTCGGTCAACAGCTCTCGCGTCTCGCGGTTAGTCTGGTCGGCCTGTCCCTTCGCCCACAGGGCGATCCAGATCGCCACACCGGCCAGCACAAAAGAGGCCACAGACGCGATCAGCGAGGCAATCGTCCACGCATTCTCCATCGCCTTTCCCTTTCAGAGCACCAGGCTCGTCTTACGGCACCGGCAAGGTCGTCGGGCCCGGGCCCCCGCCGGGTAAGTACCACAGCTTTATTACCACGAGGGCCACGCTCGCTATGACGTATAGCGCCGCTACACCATCCAGCGCCCACCGCTCAGGGACACGTACGGCCCAACTCTTCTGGCGACGCGTGTCGCCAGCTTCGCGAGATGCTTTCAGGATGGCGCCCGCATTCCCTCCCACTTTCTTTTCTAGCTCTACAGCAATCTTCAGAAGACCATTCCATTGGGCCTGCGTTCTATAGTAGATGAAACGCCAAGTTACCATCAGCGACGTCGCCAGAACCGCTATTATGACCACACCGCCCATGGGCACGCGCTCCAGGGCATGTACGCCAAGCGCCAGGATTGCCGCCGCCAAGGGGAGCAGTATGGATCCCCAACGCAGGCGCTCGCTGTTCGCCTCGCGCACGAAGGCCCACAGGTGGTTGTACTGGGCTAGGATTAACTGGAACTCTCGGTCATCCATTACTCGCCCTTCGTCCCCACGAATTGTCCCATACAACAGTGTGCCGAGCCACCAACACAGAGCGGCCTGGCGGGTAGAACCCGCCCTACGTCTGCCCCACCGATCAGATCGGGATTATGGCTGGTCGGGAACGGAAGTGCAAGTGGGGTGTTCGATCACTCCAAGGGAAACGGGCGTGGGTCCGGTGTCCCTGCAAGGGACGGGGCGCTCGTGATGTGAGAGAAATGGCGGGTGGAACCCGCCCACGTGGCTTCGCAGACAGTGGCACACGGTGAATTTGCTCGCAGTCGGATGTGGTGGGTCGCTGACATACCCTACGTGTCTCAAACATGCCCAAGCAACGGTTCGGCTCCGCATTTCAGTCCTGAGCTTGTCGAAGGGCTCACCGTTCACGGCGGTGCTTCGGCTCGCGTTGCTCGCTCAGCACAGGACGTGGGCATGCTACGCGAAGAATGATCCCCCACCCTTCGCTTCGCGAAGGATGGGGCACCCACCATGTGCAGAGAACATGCCCGCTCCCGGCGCGCCGGGATTGGGCATGCCACCGGAAAGATCAGTAAAGACACTGTTCAAGAACAGTGGCACACTCAGGCGCTTCGCTTGGGCATGCCACCCCACATGTCCGTAGACGCACTTCTCAAGAACAGTCGGATGTGGTGGGTCGACTACATGGCTCCCGGGAGGAGTGGGGCACCCTCGGCGGAGCCGGTGAAGAACTCGGTGCAGCCGCGTTTGATGTTTCGGATGTTGTAGCCGCCCTCCTGTACGACGAGGACGGGGCGAGCGAGCTCCATGATGCGCCGGCCAAGGGTGCGAAACGCGGGCGGGCGCAGCAGAAACGTGCCGGTGGGGTCGGCGCGGAGAATGTCAAAGCCCAGACTGACCACCAATACCTCGGGCGCGAAGCGCGAAACCAAGTCCATCGCTCTGTTGAAGGCACCGAGGTACTTGGCGTCGTCGGTCTTGGGGCGCAGGGGAAAGTTGCGGTTGAAGCCCGCGCCGGCGCCCTGGCCGGTTTCGCCCGCGTAGCCGCTGAAATAGGGATACGTATAGTCGGGATGGCCGTGCAGCGACACCGTGAGCACGTCGCTTCGGTCGTAGAAGATGTCCTGGGTTCCGTTGGCGTGGTGGAAGTCGATATCGAGGACGGCGACCTTGGCGTCGGCGCTGAGATAGTGGGCCGCGATGGCTGCGTTGTTGAAATAGCAGAAACCTCCGTAGTACCGCGGGCCGGCGTGGTGGCCGGGCGGGCGGCACACGGCGTAGGTGAGGCGCTTGCCGGCGAGCAGCTCGTCGGCCGCGGTGAGGGCGGTATCGACGGCGGCGCGGGCGGCCGTGTAGGCGCTGGGGTAGAGCGGGGTGCTGGTATCGATGCAGTAGTAGCCCGCCTGTTCGGGCAGTTGTTTGGGGTGACGTTCGGGTCGGCGAATGGGGAACGTATCGGGATAGATGGGCCGCTTCTCCTTGAGGCGGGTGCACACGGTCCGCAGGTAGTGAACGAAGGGCGCCGCGTGCACGGCGAGGACGTGCTTTTCGCCGTATCGCCGAGGCGCGACCGATGCGAAGAGCCCCGCGTGGGCGAGGGCCTCCTGGATGGCGCCAACCCGGATGGGTCGCTCGAAATAGCCTCTCTCTCTGACGTGATGCAGCTCGTGCTTGGGGCTGCTGACCATCGTAAAGTCGGCCGTGAGTCGCTGCGTTGCGATGGCCGGCTGGGCTCGGTGTGGCCGGATGTATCGTAGCGGCCGGAATCGGATCGGATCGTCCACGAAGGACGCGAGCACGTTTCGGATGTATTCGGGATCGACCTCGTGCCGGAACCGCTGGGTGAGAATCTTCTCGACCGCGCGGTAGGCCTCGTCTCGACTCGGCGGCTCGGTTCGCCCCAGGCCGTCGAACATGAGGAAGCCACGCGAGGGCGGGTCACCCACCGCAGCGGAGTAGGCGGCGTTCTCGACGACCCTCACGCCGTATCGCTCGTAGAACTGGATGCGCCGCTTGGCCTGCGCCAACTCGTCGGGGTCGGGTGTCAGTTCGGGCGTATCGGGCTCGACCTCCATGTAGAGCCCCTTGGACGCGATCCTCTGGCAGAATTCTCGCACGGCTTCGTACAGCGCGCCACCCACGCCGCCGCCGCGGACGCCGGGCCGGGCGGCGATGAAATCGAGAAAGGAACTTTCCGTTTCGTGGAAATGCATCACGAGGGCGAAGGCATCGACGCGTCCGAGGGCGCCCTCGGCGACAAGCAGGGCCGAGAGATACCCGTGTCCGACCGGGTCGCGCAGCAGCGAAGGGATACGGTCGGCATAGTCGGCGAGATCGGGGAAGCTCTGGCGGAATATGGTTTGGACCTGCGCGAGTCGGTCGCGGGAAAGGAGGAACGCACTGCCATAGACCATTCGTACACGGATCACGACGGGGTCTCCACGATCGGCATCGGTCGCCGCTGCCTCGACGGCATTGTAAGCGATCGGCTTGGTGATTGTCGCGGGAGTTGCCCGCGGCATTCGATCGCGCCGGATGTGGTGGGTCGACGACCCATTCTACGTTTGCTAAGACACTGGCGGGCGAGCCGCCAGTGGCACCCGATCACTCCAAGGCATGCAAACCAGATAATCGGCGGGTGGTCTTCGACAAGCTCAGACCAAGGAACCCGCCCTACGCGCTCATTCAGCGCGGTCGAGGGTGAGTTGCTGCTTGCCGGCGTGGAGCGCAACGGTCTGGCCGGCCCAGTGGAGTTGGCCGGAGAGTCGTTGTGGCAGCTCGATGGTTGCGTGCAGAACGTCGGCGGCGGCGCGGAGGTTCACGCAGATGTCGCCGAGCGGATGGGGAACTTTGCCGTCGGCGTGTTGCAGATCGCCGAGTTGGGGTTCGATGACGACCGAGTCGAAGCCCATGCCGCCCGGGCGCACGCCGAGGATGCCGCTCAGCATGTGGAACAGCGGGTGGGCGTTCCATGCGTGGCAGTCGGAGCGGCTGACGATGCCGTGCTCGGGAAACGTCTTGAAGCCAGCGTCGAGGAACGTCTGCCAGGTCCGCAGCCGATCGACCAGGCGCTTGCCGGCACCGATCTGATGAAGCGCGCGACAGACGTAGTAACTGAAGTAAGGGCCGGCGCACACGAGCCCTTCGTCGTCACAGAGCGCGCGGGCGACGCGCTTGTGCATGTCGGCCGGCAGCGTGCCGCTGAGCAGCGCTAGCGACTGGGTGTGCTCGGAGAACGAGGTGTGGGCAAAGTCATCGGCCAGGGCGGCTCGCCGATCGTCCCACAGACACTCCCGGCAGGCGACAGCCAACTCGTCGGCCAGGCGATGGGCCAAATCGGCCCGCTCGCCGTCGGCGGCCCATCGCTGCAAGTCTTCCAGCGCTTTGAGGGCGAGAATCACTTGCCAGTTGAGCAGCCCGCTGACCTGGCCGGCCCTGCCGCCGGGCGCGTCGCCGCCCGGGAATGCGGCTGCATCGGCGTAGTTCCAGCCGCGAGGGGAAGCGACCAGGCCGCTGTCGCTACGGTGCAGCAGGAAGTGGTCGAGAATCCACCACGCCAGCGGCAGCAGTTCGCGGACGAACGGCTTGTCGCCTCGCCACAATGCGTAGTCGTGAAGCATGCAGACCCACCACAGGGCAAAGGGCGGGATGATCTGGATCTTTCGGGCGGGGTAGTTGCTGGCGCAGAGCGGCGAGGAGCCGATCATGCTGTAGCGGAAGATGTCGAGAACCTTTCGCGGCAGGCGGTCGTCGCGGCCGGTTGCGTAGGTCAGAAGCACCTGGAGTCGCGTATCGCCTACGTACTGCAACTGCTCCCAGTAGGGGCAGTCCATGTACGTTTCGTGGGCGCACGAGCAGAGTGTCCGCCAGCAGACCGGCGCGATGGCGTTGAGCGACTGATCGTCGCAGGCAAAGTGCGCGCAGTTCTCCAGCGGATAGCCGGTTTCGTCGACGTCGAACGCGTGGACCACGAGCGGCTCGGAGCGGGTCTGCACCACAAGCTGCACCCACCGCCCCGCCTGCCACCAGAGCGGCTGATAGCAGCACGGCTCGGCGCCGTCGGGACGAAACCGATCGGTCGTTCCCAAGAAGAATCTCGACCCGATGGTGTTGCGCTCGGGGGGTGCCTGCTGGCGGTCGGGCTCGGCGGAGAGGCGCTCGGCCCATGAGACGTCGATTGTGGCGTGGCGGCCCTTGCTGGTGACTAGCTGGTAGTAGCCGCAGCAGTAGTCGCCAAGGTCGATCAGCACGCGGCGGCGGGTCTGCGGCGGAATCTGAATGTCCTTGCCGTCGAGAAGCGCTTGCCACCGGCGCTGTTCGTCGGGCAGGGCTTCGGACAGGCGCAGCGGCATGCCGTCGGGGCCGTCGGCTTGCAGCGGCCAGACGTAGGCGGTGGCTTTGTGCGATAGCCGTTGGCGGCGCTGTGCGGGCAGCGTGCCCGGGTGCAGCAGCCAGACGTCCGGGCCGGCTCCCTGACGGAAGCCATTGTTGCCGGGCAGGATCGAGCGTACCGGTCGCCAGACCGCGTCGGTGTCGGCAAACACCGCATCGGGCGGCGCCCCGCAAACCTCCAGCCGTGCGCCGCCGCCGATGTCGGAGTTGATCTGCCGGGACGGATCGAGGAACGCGACGTTACGGACGATCAGCCCTTCCCACGGCGCAAGGCCGGTGCTGACAAGCTCGGTGAAGGGCGGCTGATCGGCCGCCAACAGAAAGCCGGGCGTGACGGTCGCCTGGGCCCAGGGCGCCTTGGCCGACAGATACCAGGTGAGTGCACTGAGCGTGTGCTCGCCCGCGTCCAGATCGAGTTCGTACGTTTCGTAAAACCACTTGCGGGTACAGCCGCGCTCGCTGCCCTGGGCGACGCGCCGGCCGTCGAGATAGAGCCAATAGCGCTGGTCGGCGGTGATGTGGATGCGAAACGCCGCGGGCGAATCGAGGCGAAACCGCAGGCGATAGGCTGTGACCGAGCTTGGGGGGTGGTCGTCGTCGACGGCGACCCACGAGGCAGGCCAATCGTCTCGCGGCTGCCAGCCTGGTGTGTCGGGCGACGTGGGGAACGCGTGTTGGTCGATGTGAGTCTGTCTGATCATGGATCACCGTTGGGCGAACACTTTGCAAGTCGAACGCCGCTTTTCTGCTCCATATAAGACTGCAAGCAGAGTCTGCCTGCAACGCGTGCGTACAGCAGCGCAGGGCCTTTTCACAAGCAAGCCATCAGGGAGTCCGGAGTAGAGGCTACAAAAAACCCGCAACCGTAAGTTACGGGCTGGGCGAGCCTTGCAATGGCGGCGACTGGATTCGAACCAGTGACCCGCGGCTTATGAATCCGCTGCTCTAACCGACTGAGCTACGCCGCCGGACGGGAGCAGATCGCCCGTCGCTGTTATAGTATCGGTGGCCGGCGGGAGCGGCAAGAGGTTATGGGCAAACCGGATCGTGTGAACAGTGGGTATGGGGCGCCTGAGGGGCCATCGGTGCCGTTGTGGCGGTCGGCGGTTGTGGCGGGGGCATGCCTGGCGCTCGTGGCGGGCGGGTGCGTGTGGCCCGAGCCGCCGTTGGACGTGATCATCGAGCCGATCTGCCCGCCCGACTCGCCGCAGCCGACGGCGCTGCTGAACCTGTCGGCCGACGCGGCGGATGCCGATGAACCGTTCGATCCGGACCGGCCGACCGTGGTGATCGTGCACGGGCTAAACCTTCTGCCGGGTGTGCTTCGCTATGCGTACCTGGACGACATGGCGGCGGCGATCGCGGCTCGCGTGGGTGCGGCTGTCAACATCGCGGCACTGGACTACAACAGCGATTCGTTGGTGTCGCTGCTGCCGGGGCTGAACCCGTGGCACACCGCCGAGGTGGGCCGGCGGCTGGGGCAGGAACTGGCGGCGCGGGGCGTGGCCGACGGCGAGCGCGTGCAGATGATCGGCCACAGCCTGGGTGCGTTCGCGGTGGTGACGGCGGCGGCTGAGCTGGGCGGTGTGGCGCAGATCACGCTGATCGAGGCAGCCTGGTTTCACCAGCCGCGTCTGCTGTGCGAGTACGGTCTGATGGAACTGGCCGACGAGGTGGAGCATTATTGGTCAAACGCGTTTGGCGGGTTCGGCATTCCGATCGATGATCCGAAGGCGTTCAATCATCTTGTTCGCGCGCAGGAACTTCCGGTGGCACCGGAGCCGGGGCTTTTGCACTGGGCGCACTTTACGACGGTGCTGTGGTATATCGAGACGACGGATGACCTTGGCGCGAAGGTCGGGTTTGCACGTTCGGCTGTGTTGGAGTTTATCGTGGAGTAGTCGGATGTGGTGGGTCGACGACCCACCCTACGTTCTGTTCAAGAAGAGTGGTGCACTACTGCGTGGCACCCGAGCGAGACAAGCGATCCATCCTAGGCGATGTAGGTTTTGGTCTTTTTGCCGGCCAGGTACGATTCCATGATGCAGTTGCCCAGGTCGCCGCTGGCGCAGTAAAAGCCCACACCGCGGGTCAGCTTGGTCAACTGGTTCACGAACCCCACCCAGTCCATGAAGTAATAGTCGTCGATCAGGGCGAAGGTGGCTATGCGGATGCCCTGCTTGGACGCCAGCATGGCCTCCTTGAGGGTGGCGACGGCACTGGCCTCGTCCGGCGGGTACAGCAGGTACAGGTAGTCGCCCTGTAGATGAGCGGTCGGCTCGCCGTCGGTGATGATGAAGATCTGACGATTCTCGCCGCCGCGACGCGCGAGGATGCGGCGAGCGGTCATCAACCCCATGTGCAGGTTGGTGAAGTGCTGAGGAGCGTGCTCGGCCTTCGACAGCGGCACCCGCATACGCACCTGGGGATCGAAGATCGTCACCCGTTTGGGCATCAGTAGCGGCAGCTTGTGCTCGGGGATGACCGTGGCCGTCGAGTGAAACCCCACCACGTCGACCGTATCCATCCAGAACCGCTGCCTGAGCAGTGCGTGCATCGCCATGGCGCACTTCTTGGCCTGGAAGAACCGACCATACCTGGCCATCGACCCGGACATGTCGAGCAGAATGACCATGCTGACCGACGTGAGACTTTGCGTCTTGTACACCTCGAAGTCGCTCTCGCCGACGCGGATCGGCAGGCCCGTGCCCGTGCGGTGCAGCGCGTTGCGGAGCGTCTGGCCCGATTCGATGTCACTGACCGGGTCGCCGAACTGGTAGGGCTTGGTGTCTTCGATGCGCTCGCCGGCCTGACCCGATCTTGGCGTTTCGTGGCCGCCGCGATAGCCGGGCTTGAGGTTGCGGAAGACCTCCATAAGGGCCTTGCGCTGCATGGCGTGGATGGCTTTGGGCGTCAGTCGCCACCGGCCGGCGATCTTTTCGAGCAGGCCCTCGTCGATGAGCTGCTCGAGCAGTTTCTGCTGATCCTCGTCGATCTCGAGCTGGTCGAGGGCTTGCAGGGCCTCGTCGCCGTAGGACAGCACGAAGTCCATGATCTGATCGAACAGCTTCAGCTTGTCCTGGGTGGGAAACTCGGAGCCGTCCCATTCGGTGTATCGAAATCTCATGGCCTATGCCCGGTCTTTCTGCACCGACGGCGGCTCGTATGAAGCGTCTATCGTTTGTAGAAGGTGCGCCGGCGGTACGCGTACTTGCTCAACTGGTTGTTCACGTGCAGCGCTTCGAGGATGAATTCGGCGGCCGACGCGAGATGGCTTGGCTGGCCGGGGTCGAGCTTGGCGGCCTTGCAGAGGCCCGCCGCCGCTTTCTTGAGTCCGCGCACGGCCGACACACTTCGCACGAGATCG
>CBFCZG010000047.1:0-18389 GCA_965602375.1 uncultured Phycisphaerae bacterium
ACCACCGGGGCGCCGTCCCGGCCGGGGATCAGCCAGCCGGCCAGCCGGGTCCCGAATCGGCCGGCCAGACGCGTTTGAACCCCCCCCGCCGCTTCCCTACCATTTCCTGCCATTATGACAACTACCAGTAAGACGTCGCACGATCCGGCCCGCATCACACGCGACCTGCGCCGGCTCGTCCGCGGCGATGTCCTCGACGACGACCTCAATCGCGCCCTCTACAGCACCGACGCCAGCATCTACCAGATCCTGCCCACCTGCGTCCTGCTGCCCAAGTGCACCGAAGACGTGGTCGCCACCGTCCGCTACGCCGCCGAAAACCGCATTTCTGTGGTCGGCCGGGGCGGCGGCACGGGCCTGGCCGGCGAATCGCTGTGCAGCGGCATCGTCATCGACTTCAGCCGCTACCTCGACACCATCCTCGACGTTGACGAGTCGGTCGGCGTGGTCCGCTGCCAGGCCGGCGTGATCTTCGAGCGGCTCAACACACGTCTCGCGCCAAGCGGCTGGCTCTTCGGGCCCGACCCGTCCAGCGGCATCTCCGCCACCATCGGCGGCATGGTCGGCAACAACTCCACCGGCTCGCACTCGCTCAAGTACGACTACGTCGATCGATGGATCGAAAAGCTCGATGTCGTCCTGGCCGACGGGCAGCTTATCACCCTCACACCCCAGCCGGTCGACGCACACGGTGACGGCCCGGCAGCGCCACTCGCCCAACGCGTGCGAACCCTCGTCGACGCCAACCGCCACCTCATCGACACCTGCATGCCGCGAGCCAAGCGCAACCGCAGCGGCTACGCGCTCGACAAGGTCGTCCGCAACGGGCAGCTCCACCTCGGCCGACTCGTCGCCGGCTCGGAGGGCACGCTGGCCATCGTCACCGAAGCGACGCTCAAGCTCGTGCCCATCCCCAAGGTCAAAGCGCTGCTCGGCGCCAACTTCCAGACGCTCGAAGCCATGGCCGAAGCCGTCCCCCGCATCGCCGCCTGCGACCCCGCCACCTGCGAGCTGATGGACGGCGGACTCATCGAACTGGCCCGCGGCGCATTCCCCCAATACAAAAAAGTGCTACCCGCCGGTGCAGCCGCGTCGCTACTCATCGAGGTCGACGGCGATAGCGATGACGAGGTCCGCGAGAAGCTCGGCGCGATTCGACGTGTCGTCGACGGCGCGTCCCTGCACGAATACATCGACCCGGCCGAGCAAAAGACTGTGTGGCAAGCACGCAGCGCCGGCCTGCCCCTGCTGTTCCGAAAGCCCGGCCCGCGCCAGCCCGTGCCGTTCATCGAAGACGCAGCCGTACCCGTCGAGGCCATGCCCGAATACCTGGCCGCCATCACCGAGATCCTCAACCGACATCAGGTGCCCTTCGCCCTCTACGCCCACGCCGGCCACGGCGAGCTGCACACCCGCCCCTACCTCAACCTGCACGAGCCGGCCGACGTGGCCATCATGCGCCGCGTGGCCGAGGAACTCTTCGAGCGCGTCTGGCAACTCGGCGGCACCATCAGCGGCGAGCACGGCGAGGGCCTGGTCCGCGTGCCCTTCGTCCGGCGACAGTACGGCCAGCTCTACCCGGCCATGGAACAGGTCAAACGACTCTTCGATCCGCACAACATCCTCAACCCCGGCAAGATCATCAACGACGATCCCGAGGTGATGACCCGCAATCTCCGCTTCGCCCACTCGGCGCGCCCGCTGCGAACCAGCCAGGTCCTGCTGCACTGGTCTGACGGCGAGTTCGTCCACGAAATCGAACAGTGCAACGGCAACGGTGCCTGCCGCAGCCTCCAGAACATCCAGAGCATGTGCCCCATCTTCCGGGCCAAGCGCGACGAGTTGGCCAGCCCCCGCGCGCATGCCAACATGATGCGACACTTCGTCACCGGCCTGCTCGACAGCCGCAGCCTCACCGATCCGCGCTTCAAGGCACTGGCCGACACCTGCGTCAACTGCAAGATGTGTCACCTCGAGTGTCCCTCGGGCGTGAACGTCCCCAAACTCATGCTCGAGGCCCGCGCCCAGTACGTCGCCGAGCATGGCCTCGACAAAACCTCCTGGTTCCTGGCCCGCAGCGAGCTGGTCAGCAAACTCGGCTGCTGGACCGCGCCCATCGCCAATTTTGGGCTGTCGCGAAAGTTCGTCCGCCGTATTCTCGAATGGGTCGTCGGCATCGATCGGCGCCGCACCATGCCGCGCTTCGATTTCGGCACGTTTCTCAGCAAGGCAGCCACCCAGCCGGGCGACAATGGACACGCTCCCGCCAGCAATGCCGTCGATCGCATCGTCTACTTCGTCGACATGTATGCCAACTACAACGATCACAGCCTGGCCCGCGCCGTCATCGCCGTGCTGCAACACAACGGCGTCGAAGTGGTCGTCCCGCCCGATCAGCAGGGCTGCGCCATGCCGCCCATCGACTACGGCGACCTTACCTACGCCCGACCCACCATCCACCACAACGTCAGGCTGCTGGCCGACTGGGTCCGACGCGGCCACAAAATCGTCTCCAGCGAGCCCACGGCCGTGCTCTGCCTCAAGGAGGAATACCTCGACGTCGCCCCCAGCGCCGACGCGCGCCTGGTGGCCGAGAACACCTACGAGCTACATGACTACTTGACGGGCCTGCTTCGCGAGGGCAGGCTCCGCACCGACTTCGGGCCCGTGCCCATGCACGTCGGCTATCACGCGCCCTGCCATCTGAAGGCCTTGCAGAACGGCCTGCCCGGCTTCGAGCTGCTGCAACGGATCCCTGAACTACGGGTCAGCTACATCGACCAGGGATGCTGCGGCGTCGCCGGCACGTACGGCTTCCAGAAGCGCCACTTCGATACGTCGATGGCCGCCGGGCGCGACCTGCTCGACGCACTAGCCGACGACCGATTCGAAGCCGGCGCCAGCGAATGCGGCACCTGCAAGATGCAGATGGAGCAGGGCTCCGGCAAGGTCACTCACCACCCCGCCAAGCTGCTCGCCCGCGCCTACGGCCTGAAGTTCTAGCGATCCGCCCAACACTTTCACCAACGTAGGGCGGATCTCGCCCGCCTATCGTCTAGCGGCATTGCTTCGGGTGCCACTGGGGGCTTGTCCCCCAGTGCTTCGTTTAGCGGCAACGCCGAAGGCGTGCGCGCCGCATCTTGTCCAGTTCGTTTGCCGCCGACACGTAGGGGAGCGCGTTTGACCCGTCTTCACCTTCGTTTACCAACAACACCACTATGTATAATGAAAGTACGCCGACGCGGTGCAACCCCGATCGACCGTAACACGAGCCCAGTGAGCGCTGAAACCCGCCGGAAACTCGTGATGCACGTACCCGCGCCCGGGAACCTGTATCGCTTCGTACGCGTGCCACGACCCGTCACCGAGAAAGTCCACCTCCACGGTGAACGCAACCGGCCCGTCGGCATCGTGCGCCAGATGCAGAACCTTCTTGTCGAATCCCGTCATCAGATACGAATCCGACGGCTCGCCCGCCTCCACCGATTCCTTCCACCACACACCGCCCCATCCAGCCGGCTTGCCGAACTGCCATAGATCGTCCGTCTTGCCGAACCACAGCCCCGATTGCGGCTCGGCCGCCAGACGATTGTAACGGCTGGCCGGGCTCGCGTTGTCGGCCCCCATCACCAACATGCCCCGCCAACTGCAAAAGTCGCCCAACACCCACAAATGAGTCGAAATCGGGCGTACCCCCCATACCCGGTTGCCGTACGCCCACGGCGACAACTCGTAGAACATGCCGTGACAGTCCATCAGCAGCCGCTCGTGTTCCGTCTCGCGGATCCGAGGCCACTCGTTCTGCCAGAACTGATCGAAGTTCGGGCTCGCCTTCGGCAGTCGGTAGCGCGTCCACTGCCCGTTCGCCCCGGTGTACACCATAAGAATCGCCGACGCCCGATCCCACCCCGTCGCAAACATGGTCCGCGATGGAAAGTCACCCCTTCCCGTCACCTCCACAAAAGGCTTGCGCTCGATGATTCGCCACGACGTACCGTCCCACTCGGCCAGGCGTCCGTCGTCGCCCTCGCCGAGGAAATCTTGCTCTTCATAGCAGTTGCCGGCAATCACCACCTTGCCCAGCGCGCTGTGGCCGGCCTTGAGGTGTATGTAGCGCCTGCGCTGAATCTTCAGCTCGTCCACCAGATCGAACAACTGCCGCACCGCAAGCGTCTTCAAATTCATCTCAAAGAACTCGCCCTCCATCCCCAGCATGTACACCTTGTTGTCCGGATCCTCGAGATGGTACATCGTCGAGCACAAACGCACGTCGACCAGTGACTCGATCGTGCGGACGTTGTGGTCCGGGTCGATCACGTGCGGACCGATGATCAGAAGATTGCTCGGCAGGTGAACCATACGGTTCGTGTACGTCCCCACGCGGCTCTCCGCCCGCTTGATGAGCCGAAAGTCGTCGTCGATCTCGTACAGACCCGTCCCCACACCCGTATCGCTCTTGTGCGACACGTACGACACCGCCCACAGTCGACCCGCATACGCCATGAGCGCCCCCACTCCGCATTCGGTCCGCGGCGGGCCGAGTTCGGCACGAAGCGCCACCTGCGGAACCACACCGCTAAAGTCAATCGGACGGCTTGCCCGGTCGCACACGGTCAATCTCCTTGTACTCGTCGCATCAAGTTCACATTGGGACCGTCATTCTATCGACCCGCACCAAGACCTGCCATCACGCGCATACATTCCCCTTTGCCGGCGATCCGAAGGGGAGCGCGCGAGGTCTTACCGTTTAGCGGCGACCCGCGGGGAACGCGTCGGATTCAACCGTTTAGCGGCAACGCCGAAGGCGTGCGCGAAATCCAACGTTTAGCGGCGACCCGAAGGGGAGCGCGTCTAACACTCCCGCAAGTACCGCCACGCCCGACTCTCGGGATCCAGAAAATCCCGGAACTGCGGCACCTGTCGGCCCTTTTTGCCGTAGTAGTGCGTCAACCCCCGATGGCTCAGCAGGTTCGCAAGCCACGACCGCCACAACAGCGGCCACACCCCCAATCGGTTCAACGCCGACCGCGGCGTGTAAAACTCCGTAAACGCCGCCAACTGCGCGTGCCGCAGCTCACCCGCCGTCATCCGCGCCGGCTCAAACACCACCGACGCACCGTTGTAGCGCTGCCAGTCGGTCGTCCGCAGTCGCCCCTGCCGACGATACTGCTCGAACAGCGGCGTCCCCGGGTACGGTGTCAGGATCGGATAGCAGCTCATGCACAGCCGCGCCTTCTGGGCAAACCGGCACGTCGCCATGCAGTTCCGCCAATCGTCCGTGTCGAAACCGAGGATAAAACTGCCCCACACGTTGATCCCGTAGCTGCGGATCAGGCCTATCTGCTCGACGTAGCGGCTCGCATCGGCGTACGTCTTGCGCGCCTCGACCAACGCCGCCTGCCGCGGACTCTCCAGCCCCAGAATCAGCCCGATGCACCCGCTCCGCGCCATCGCCGACAGCAGCTTCTCACTCCGGCTGATCAGGATGTCGCACTGGCTCGCCCACTTGACCTTCAGCGGCTCGAGCGCATGACACAACTCCAGCGCCCACCGATGGTCGCCCGCAAAGTCGTCGTCGGCGAAAATGAAGCACCAGCTCCGGTACCGCTCCTTCGCCTCGCGAATCTCCTCCACGATGTCCGGCACCTCACGCAGACGAAACTTGCGACCGAACACCGCCGGCGTCGTGCAGAAGCTACAGTTGTGCGGACATCCGCGCGTCGTCTGAATCGGGTTGAACACCAGGTAGTCTCGCGGGTCCAGCAAATCCTTCCGCGGCGTGGCGATCGGACGAGTCGGATACTCCCGCCAGTTGTACCGCCCACCCAACCTGCCCGCCTGCCAGTCCGACAGCATGTGCGGCAGCGTGGTCTCCGCGTCGCCCATCGCCACCGCGTCGCAGTGCGCCAACGCCTCGTCCGGCATGGCCGAAGGGTGAATCCCACCCAGCACAACCTTCACCCCCAGCCGGCGATATGCGTCGGCCAATTCGTACGCCCGCGCCGCCTGCGTCGTCATCGCCCCAATCCCCACCAGATCCACGTCCCCACGTGGATCATGCCGCTCACCCGTCGCGCACTCGTCCACGATCTCAACCCCCCAGCCCCGTGGCACCACCGACGCGCAGATCGCCAGATTCAACGGCAGAAAAAGCGCCTTGCGCGAAAACGTCATTTGCTGGATCACCCGCGGCATCGTGATCGTCGACAGCGGGCTTACCGGATTGATAAAGCGAATGGTCGGCGTATGCTTGGGTTCAGCGTACTGCAATGTCGCGTTCCCGGGCAGGGCAGCGAAAGTCTAGTTCACCGCCTTCGTGCGGTCAAACCGCTCCCGGTCCCTCACGCACCCCCGACCCGCAGCCCACTCGCCGACCCTCACACCTCCCCAGCCGACGCCAGCCTGGCCAACTGACCCAAGAGCTCGGGTCGGATCGGGTCACGCTCGTTAAACGGATCACAGCAGAAAAGACGTGTGCGATGCTGACCCAGGCTCTGAAGCCGGGAAAGGATGTTCTCGATTCGCTCGCGACAGGCCTCAGCCGCCGGTGCCAACGCGCGGGCGCCCATATTGAGCACCACCAGGTCACTTTCGATCAGCGCGTGATAGGCCGGCTGGAGCTGGATCCGCGACGCAATCTCCGCACCCAACGGGCTCGACAAGAACTTATCCAGCTTCAAGCGGTCCACGTCGTCCGTCGGCGCGCTCTCGCCCGGATACCAGCCCGGACACTTCAGCGGCTCCACCTGCGGGTTCTCCGCCAGGGCCTGAGCGTCAAACAGCCCGAATACCTCCGCCGCGAACGACGCCGTGTCCTGCATCACCTGCTTCATCGCGGCAATCGCCTGGTCACGAGAGCGAAAGACCTCGTGCAGATCGCGAGGCGCCGGCAGCACGAAGAGTTGATAGTCATAGGGAAACGCGTGCCGCAAGGCCGGATTCGTGTCCGCCTCCAGCAATACGATCGCACGCTCGTCAGCCGGATCGAGCTGCCGCAACGCCTCCGGCAGCAGTTCGAACACCCGGTCCGGGGCGTACCGGAGGTAGCGCACCCCCAAAAAAGCCCTGGGGTCCATGGCGCCGTTCTCTTGAACGTCCCGCCGCCGCCCATCGACAATCCGCATGTACCAACATCGAACCGGCGCCGCCTGCTCGGCGATCAGGCGAATCAGGTGGCTCTTGCCCGATCCAGCCGGACCGGAAATCAGGATCACCGTCGGTCCCATATCCTTGGCAATACCTCGACTTTCCCCGGCGATCGCCTAGGTTCAGACCCGCACCGCCGCGTGGCCGCCTTTGCTTCTATCGGCAAGGTCGCACGGGTTCGGGTTGGTCGGTCCAGGACTCTGCGGGCTGTGAGTCACTTCCTTGGAGGTGTGTCCCACCTTCCACAACGCCGCCACAACGGGGCTACCACCGCACACCAATTGGCGTTACCGCCAACTCCCACGAGAGCGCCCCCGCCCCCGAGCGCCTTCTTCAGATCATAGCCACCGTTTGCGCCCTGGCGACCCAGGCCCCGAAAATCGGCTGGACGCACCACCCCCCCGACGTTAGAATCCCCCGTTCAAACCGGCGGTCAACCGGCTGCTGGTGGGTACTGGCGGCTAGGTTATCGGGCTTCTGTGTCCCCCTCGCCGTGGGAGGATGACAGCGCACACATGCGGTTTGTCCTGGTGGATCGCATCCTGGAGCTGGTGCCGGGACAGAGTATTGTCACGGAGAAGGCACTGACCCTGGCGGAGGAGTATCTGGGCGACCACTTCCCAAGCTTCCCGGTCATGCCAGGCGTCTTGATGGTCGAAGCCATGGTCCAGTCGGCAGCCTGGCTGGTACGGGCCTCCACCGACTTTGCCGCAAGCATCATCGTGCTCAAACAGGCCAGGAATATCGCGTACAAGAGCTTCGTGCCGCCCGGACAGATCCTGACCCTAAGTGTGCAGGCCAAAAACATCACGCGAGCGGAAAGTGAATTCGTCGGCCAAGGCCGTACCGGAGACCGCCAGGTGGTCAAGGCAAGGTTCACACTCACTCACGACAACCTCGCCGAGCAGGACCCCGCCCTGGCAGACGTCGATCGTCGTGTCATCCAGCGTCAGCGCGAACTGTTCGAACTGCTGGGTGGCTCGACGCTCGTGTCCCCGACGGCAACACTACGGGAGCCGGCAAGGTAGAATAGACCCCGCAAGGAGGTGTACGGCATGGCGATGAGCCGAGAGGACATTGTAGCGCAGGTGCGAGAGACGCTGGTCGACGCCCTCGGTGTCGATGACGACGAAGTTACCGAGGAAGCGACCTTGACGGGTGATCTTGGGGCCGAATCCATCGACTTCCTCGACATCGTCTTTCGACTGGAAAAAAGCTTCAACATCAAAATCCCCCGGGGTGAGCTGTTTCCCGACGACATCCTCAACAACCCCGAATACGTCGAAAACGGCAAAATGACCTCCGCCGGAATGGAAAAACTCAAGAACGCCATGCCGCACGCCGAGTTCGGCGATTTCGAGGACGACCCCGACATCAACAAGATGCCCGACCTGTTTACCGTCAAAACCATCGTCAACTACATCGAGTCCAAATTGGCCGCCGCATGACGGCACGCCGCCGAGGCTCCTTCACTCTCCTATGCGCTGGTTTTGGATAGACAAATTCGTCCAGTTCGAGCCCGGCAAGCATGCTCGGGCCGTCAAGAACGTCTCACAGGCCGAAGAGCATCTGCATGACCACTTCCCCGGCTATCCCGTCATGCCCGCCAGCCTGGTGATCGAGGGCATGGCCCAAACCGCCGGCATCCTCGTGGGGCATGCACGCGGATTCAAAGAGAACGTCATTCTCGCCAAGGTCCAGCAGGCCACCTTCCATGGCCTGGCCAGACCCGGCGATCAACTCGTCTATGACGCCCACCTCGAACGAATCGACCAGGACGGCGCCAGCATTCGTGGATGCGTCACGCGAGACGATCAGCCCTTCGCCGAGATCGATATCATCTTCTCCCACGTCGGCGAGAATCAGTCCGAACTCGACCTGCCCGGCAAGAACTTCGTCTTCGACCGGCAATTCGACGTGCTGGTCGGCGGCTATCAACTGGATAAATTACCCCCCCAGCCAGGGCAGCAACCATGAAGGAACGACGGGTAGTAGTCACGGGGCTCGGTGTCGTCGGCCCGCTGGGGATCGGCTTGCCCGCCACCTTCGACGCCCTCCTACAGGGCCGATCCGGCATCTCCCGCATCCAGGCCTTCGATCCGTCCGGTTTCGACGCTCAGATCGCTGGACAGGTCGCCGACCTGAAAATCCGCGACTTCGTGCCCCGCAGCTACCGTAAGTCGGCCAAAGTCATGGCGCGCGACATCGAACTCGCCGTCGCCGCCGCCTTCGAGGCCGTCAAAGACTCCGCCATCAAAACGCGCTGCATGGTCGAACGCGGCGCCGCCCAACCACCCGTCGATATCGACTCTACACGGTTGGGCGCCAACATCGGAGCCGGGCTGATCTGTGCCGACCTGACCGAACTGGCCGGCGCCTTGGCTACCTCCGTCGAGAACGAGGCCTTCAGCTACAAAAAATGGGGCCGCGACGGCATCAATAACCTTACTCCTCTGTGGCTGCTGAAGTATTTGCCCAATATGCTCGCCTGCCACGTAACCATCGTCCACGACGCCCAGGGGCCGGCCAACACCATCACTTGCGGCGAAGCCAGCAGCCACCTCTCAATCGGTGAAGCCTTCCGTACCATCGCTCGCGGGGCCATGGATGTAGGTATCGCCGGCGGCGCCGAAAGCAAGATCAGCCCCATGGGCCTCATTCGCCAGAGCCTGCTCGGCAGACTCGCCACCGACTGCAACGACCAACCCGAAGAGGCCTGTCGCCCCTTCGACGTCGATCGAACAGGCATGGTCATCAGCGAGGGCGGCGGACTACTGATCCTCGAGGAACTCCACCGTGCCCAAACACGCGGGGCCAACATCTACGGCGAACTTGTCGGCTTCGCTTCCGCCAACGATACGCGCGACTGGAAGCAACCCGACCCCCAAGGCAAAGCCCTCGCCCTGGCCATCCGAAAGGCCCTTGCCGAAGCCAACCTCCAGCCCGAGCAGGTTGACCTCGTCGTGGCAACCGGCAACGGCCTGCCCGAACACGACCTCAGCGAAGCCCGGGCCTTGCACGCTGCCCTCGGACAACACGCCGCCAGCGTGCCCGTCATGGCCACCAAAGGCGCCTTGGGCAGCAACGGCGCCGGAAGCGGGGCGATCGATCTGGCCCTCGCCTGCCAGGCCATGCGCCGTGGTGTCGTGCCCGCCTCACGCAATACCGCCAGCCCCGACCCCGAGTGCGGGCTGAACGTCGTTGTTCGTCAACCCCTTGAGACTGGCATAAATACTATCCTCTCCGTATCTTACGCACTCGGCGGAGGGCAGAACGCAGCCCTGCTGCTGCGACGGTGGCAACAGTAAGGCCCTGCCAGCACCCGCCGCCTTGACTTCTGGAGGTCTCAGCGAATGCGTCGAAGGGTTGTCGTCACGGGCATGGGGTGGATCACCCCCATGGGCCACGACATCGAGCATGTCTGGCAGAACCTGCTCGACGGCGGCAGCGGCATCGCCCCGACCACCATCTTCGAGGCCTCCACTTTCCCCACCCAGTTCGCCGCCGAAGTCAAGGACTTCAATCTGGCTGCCTTCCTGCAAGACGAACTGCCGCGACATCAAAACGTTAGCCGCCAGGTCGGTTTTGCGCTCGCGGCCGCCAGACAGGCCTGGGACCAGTCCCGCCTTGACGACGACCGCGCACTCGACCCGGCCATGGTCGGCATCTACATGGGCTCCGGCGAGGGGCCGCTCGACTTCGACAACTTCGCCGTCCCCGCAGTCAATGGATGGGACCGCCAAGCCAACACCCTCGACTCACGCCGGTGGGCCGAGTGGGCCCACAAATGCCTCAGCCCCGTCGTCGAACTCGAACAGGACCCCAATATGGCCACCGGCCATCTGGCCGCCATGTTCAACGCACAGGGGCCTGGCTTCAACTGCCTGACCGCGTGTGCCGCCAGCACCCAGGCCATCGGCGAAGCCACCATGCTCATCCGCCGCGGCGACGCCGACGTGATGATCAGCGGCGGCTGCCACTCCATGATCCACCCGATGGGGCTGACGGGCTTCTGCCGCCTCACCGCCCTCTCCACGCGCAACGACAGCGTCCCGACCGCTTCCCGACCCTTCGATCAGACCCGCGACGGCTTCGTCCTCGGCGAGGGCGCGGGTGTCCTCATCCTCGAGGAACTTCAGCACGCCATGCGTCGAGGCGCCCCCGTATTGGGCGAGATCATCGGCTATGGCTCCACCGCCGACGCATTTCGTATCACTGATATACACGAGGAGGGACGGGGCGCCATCGCCGCCATGCGCGGCGCCGTCGACGACGCCGGCGTCTCCCTGGCCGACGTCGACTACATCTCCGCCCACGGAACCGCCACCCAGGAAAACGACAAGATCGAAACGCTCGCGATCCGCAAGCTCTTCGGCGATCGGGCCTACAAGATCCCCGTCAGTAGCATGAAGTCCATGTTGGGACACCTCATTGCCGCAGCCGGGGCCGTCGAGCTGATCACCTGCCTGCTGGCCATCCGCGACCAGGTCATACCTCCCACCATCAACTACCAGCATCCCGACCCGAACTGCGACCTGGATTACGTCCCCAACAAGCCGCGGAAGGCTCGGCTCGATATTGTCCTATCGAATTCCTTCGGCTTCGGCGGACAGAACGACACCTTGCTGATCCGGGCATTCAAACCGTGAACCCGACACGAATCGAAAGACCGGCAACGCGGCGAATCAAAACGAGCGCCGCACACGATAGGACGCAGACGTCCCGACGGGGCAGGCACGCACGTGGCACGGTTGGATCGGCAGGCGCGGCCGATCCACGCCGTTGAGCCCCCTCACGCAAGCGGACAATGGCCAACGGATGATGGAACCCGGCATGGTGGAAACGATCGGCTGGACGGCGTGGGACTTCATCCTGCGCAACTGGGCCCTCTTCTCCATCGTGATCACCGTCGCTGTCGTCACCATCACCCCCATCTTCATCCTCGGACGCTACGTCCGCATCATCCTCAGGGTTATGGCCGATACGCCGCCGCCACTGTCGATGGGGCCCCGAGACTTCGAACCCATCGCCGGCGACGAGATCGACTTCCGCGCCCTCGACGGCACCTCCCTGCGAGGCATGTTCCTCTACGGACGGCGACATGCTCCCCGCAGAGGAACCGTTATCTTCGCCCATGAGTTCGCCAGCGACATGTACAGCTGTGCACGCTATTGCCGGCCCCTGCTCGACGCCGGATATGATGTCTTCAGCTTCGACTTCCGAGGGCACGGCCAGTCGCCCGGCCAGGATGACTATGCGCCGCGTCAATGGGTCAGCAACCGCGAAGTCGACGACATGATGGGGGCCATCGCTTTCGTCGAGGACTGGCTCGAAACACAAGGGTACCCCGTCGAACTCGGACTCTTCGGAATCTCGAGGGGGGGCGCCGCCGCCCTGCTGGCCGCCGAACATGACGAACCCGGCGTCGTCAAATGCATCCTCTGCGACGGTGCGTTCAGTACCGACTCCATCCTCGAACACCTCATGAAACGCTGGGCCTACATATTCGCCAAGGTCCGATTCCTCTACGAAAACCATCCCCCGGTCTTCTGGCGATTCCTGCGGTGGCTCGTCATGCGATTCACCAGGCGATGCTTCAACTGCCACTTCCCCTCCGTCCGAAAGGCCCTCAAACGGATGGAACCGAGACCGATTTTCTTCATCCACGGCGAAAAGGACAGCTACATACCTGTCCAACAGACCCAACTGCTCTACGCCCGGGCCGCCCAACCCAAGTACATCTGGATCGTCCCCGGAGCCAAGCACAACCAGGCCGCCATTGCCGAACCGGCACCCTACGCCAGGCGCACCGTCGCCTTCTTCGACCGCTATCTGGCCGGTGTCGTCGCCGAAACAGCCGACTTCGGCGACCGCCGCGTCGCGTCGACCGCTTAGCCGCCCAACACCCACATCGGCTACGACCGCGTTACAATGCCCCATGCCTCCACACATGCGAGGCCAGGCACGCTTTGCTATGCCACGCTCGATCGATCGAATCGTCGCCGCCGCCGTCTACCAACACGCACGCCGCGCCTACCACCGCTTCCGCCATGCCGCCGCCAACGCAACGGCCGTCCAGCAGCGCGTCCTACACCACAAGCTCGCCCTCAACGCCGACTCCGACTTCGCGCGCGACCATCACTTCGACAGAATCAGAGACTATCGCGACTTCGCCGCCAACGTGCCCGTCCGCGATTACGAGTACTACAAGCCCTATATCGAACGGGCCAAGCAAGGGAACACACACGCTCTCCTCGGCTCGCGCCAACGCCTGCTCATGTTCGCCCTCACCAGCGGCACCACCGACCAACCCAAGTTCATCCCCGTCACGAAGGCGTTCCTGCGCGATTACCGCAGCGGCTGGACCGTCTTCGGCGTAAAAATGTTCATGGACCACCGCGACGCCGTGCTCCGGCCCATCCTCCAGGTCACCAGCCCCATGGACGAGTTCACCACCGACGCGGGAACGCCCTGCGGAGCGATCACCGGACTCATGGCCGCCACGCAGAAACGCCTCGTCCGCCGCTATTACGCCGCGCCGCTCGAGCCCGCCCACATCGCCGACGCCACCGCCAAGTACTACACCATCATGCGACTTGCCATACCGCGCGACGTCGCCTTCATCATCACCGCCAACCCCGCCACCCAACTCCGCCTCGCATCCGTCGCCGACGAGCATCGCGACCTGCTCATCCGCGATATTCACGAGGGCACGCTTACCAATCGCCTGCCGATCGAGCCGCACATCCGTAACCGCCTCAAGCCCTGCCTGCGACCCAACCCCCACCTGGCCCGCCGCCTGGAACGCCTCGTCGCCGAGCACAACGCCCTCCTGCCCAGGCATTACTGGCGACTCAGCTTCCTGGCCAACTGGATCGGCGGAACCCTAAGCCTCTACCTGCGGCAATTGCCCCGTTACTTCGGAAACCTGCCCGTCCGCGACATCGGTCTACTCGCCAGCGAGGGACGAATGAGCGTCCCGCTCACCGACGGCACCGCCGCCGGTGTCCTCGATTTCCAGCACAACTTCTTCGAGTTCGTCCCCGCCGACCAGATCGACTCGTCAAAACCCGACGTCCTCCGCAGCGGCGAACTTCAGATCGGCCAGGAATACTTCGTCCTCCTCACCACCGCCTCGGGCCTCTATCGCTACGACATCCGCGATAGAGTCCGCGTCGTCGACTACCTCGGCCAGGCCCCCATCATCGAGTTCCTGCACAAGGGCGCACACGTCAGTTCCATGACAGGCGAGAAACTCACCGAGCGCCAAGTCGTCCACGCCGTCCAACGGCTCTCGCAGCAACTCGGGCTGACCATCGAGTCCTTCGTGCTCGCCCCCCGATGGGCCAATCCGCCTTTCTATCGACTGCACGTCGAAACCGCCCACCTGCCGTCGAATCTGTCCGGCGATCACCTCTGCCGGCAGCTCGACGACGCCCTCGGCCAGGCCAACATCGAGTACCGGTCAAAACGCGATACCGCACGCCTCGGCCCCCTCCAACTCAACCTCCTGCCCGATGGCTGCCTCGCTCAACTTGATCGCCAGACATCACAACATCGAGGCCGCACCGAGCAGTTCAAGCACCAGTTCCTCTACACCACCCCCGACGCCGACGACCACCTCCCCCTCGCCCCATACCCGTGAAACCCCCGCCTGCCCGACCGCACCGGCCCCGCCGCAGCCTCCTCCCGGTGCCTTGTCTGCGCCGCAAACGCCGCTGCGGTTGACCACACCGATCCCAGCGTGTAACCACTTGCCGAAGAGCTGACCCGTTCAGCTCCAACCGGAGGAGTTGCCATGACCGACCAGGAACCTGCACATCCCCTTCTTGACGACCACTTTGAAGGCCTGCGACCCGGGCCCATCGAGTTTCTCGCCAAAGGGCCCTATCTTGAGATGCACGCCGAGCCCGCCAGCCCCGAGGACAATACCGACGGCTGGCACAGTCGTTCGGGCAGTTTCGCGCTGGGTGAGTCTCAGTGGTTCCAGGTCGATCTGCCCGACGGACCCGCAGTCGAAAGCCGCGCCGCCTGTACCGTCTTCGACGGCGTGATCCTCGCAAAAGGAGATCTCGACTGGCAGGATTACCGTGTCGAAACGTGGGTCGAACTTCTGCCGCAAGACGTCAACGCCGAATGGCCTCAGCCGGTCGGCGTGATCTTCCGCGTCCAAAACAGTCAGAACTACTATGCCGCCGTTGCCGATGGCGACGGATACGCAAAGCTTCTGCGGCGAGTCCTCAACCAGTGGGACCTGCTCTCCTGCAAACCTTTCATCGCAGCCGAACAACAGCGAATCCCCATCACCGTGGAAGCCAGAAAAACCATCCTCTCCGCCACGATCGGTGACTGCCAACTCAGCGCCCGTGATGCCACTCTGGCCCGCGGCTACGTCGGCTTCCTCGGCGCGCGACATGCACGCTTCGGCCCCCTACGCGTCCTGCCAATCGGTCTAGAAGCCAAACGCCTCCAGACCGCCCGCAAACGCGCCGCCAACGCCCTGAAACGCAAGCGACGACGCTACCCCGAACCCGAACTCGTCAAGCGATGGCAAATCCACGGCTTCGGCTGTGGCCGCCAGCTCCGACTCGGCGACCTCACAGGCGATGGCCAGCTCGACTTCGTGCTCGGCCAATGCTCCACCCAACACAGTACCACAGCGCTCACCGCCATGACCTCAGGCGGACAAATCCTCTGGCAGAAAGGCCGACCCGTCGCGTCCCCCCCTCGTCTCTCGGCCGACCTGCCCCTCCAAATCCACGACCTCGACGCCGACGGACGAAACGAAGTGATCTGCTCGCTCGATGACCGCATCCTCGTGCTCGACGGCCAAACCGGGCAGGAAAAGTACTCCGCCCAAGTCCCCACGCCGACCACGCTGCCCGATTGCTATCGCAACAACATGAATAGCTTCGGCGGCGGTTTCGGCGACGAAACCGACCGCATGGTCCTCTCACAGATCAGCTTTGCCGACCTCGCCGGACGCGGCACACCACGCGATCTTCTGGTCAAATGCAACTACCATCAGATCGTCGCCCTCACGCCCGACCTGACCGAACTGTGGCGGTACATCACCTGCCTCGGACACTTCCCCCAAACCTGGGATTTCGACGGCGACGGCCGCGACGACGTCATCGCCGGCTACAGCCGACTCTCCCCCGATGGCAAGCTACTGGCGCGAATCTGCATGCAGGACCACCAGGACGCAATCTACGTCGGTCCACTCGACGAGAAGCAAGAGGGGCCCGTCGAAATCCTCATGGCCGGCGGCGAAGACGGCCTGCTGCGACTCACCCCGGAATACGCCCTGCACCAGCGCGTCATGGGCCACGTCCAGCGCCTCGCCGTCGGCCGCTTCCGAACCGATATGCCGGGTCTCCAGATCGGCACCGTCCTGTTCCACGGCAACCCCGGCATCATCTCTCTCTTCGACCACACCGGACGACGCCTCTGGACCAAAGACTTCCCCGCCTTCGGTGCAACGCTTCAGCCGGTCAACTGGGATGGATCAGGCCAGGAACTGATGATCCTAACCCCCCTGCGCCCGTCGCAAGGCTTCCAGGGAGGCCTGATGGATGGCGATGGCGACCTCGTGGTCCCCATGCCCGACGACGGCGGGCCAGGTATGTGCATGTTTGCTCACGACTTCGACGACGACGGCCTCGATGAACTGCTCGTCTGGGATCACGACGCCATCGCCCTCTACCGATCCCGCGCCAAGCCCAAAGCCGGGCCGTCCTATCGACCCCAGCGCCCGCCCCTCTACAACTGGTCCAACTTCCAGTCGTATTGGTCCCGCCCTCGATGGACCTAACGTCACATTCGGTCACGCTTGCGAGGCCGCCAGCGCCTGCTCGATGTCGGCGATGATGTCGTCTACGTCCTCCGTCCCGATCGACAGACGGACGTAATCGTCCGTAACACCGGTCTGCGCCTGCTCGTCCGGCGTCAGCTGCTGGTGCGTCGTGCTGGCCGGATGGATCACCAGTGTCTTGGAGTCGCCAATGTTCGCCAGGTGCGACAACAACTTCACCGAATTGATGAACTTCACCCCCGCCTCGCTGCCGCCGCGAATTCCAAACCCCATGATGGCTCCGGCGCCCTTCAAATACTTCCTGGCGTTCGCATGGAACGGATGTTCCGGCAGACCCGGGTAGTTCACCCACGTAACAGCCTTCTGCCTCTTCAACCACTCCGCCACCCGCTGAGCGTTCTGGCAGTGACGCTCCATCCGCAAATGCAGAGTCTCCAACCCCTGCAAGAACAGAAACGCCGCGAACGGACTCATGCAACTGCCCATATCGCGCAGCAGGTGCGTCCGGCACTTGACGATGAAGCACGCCTTCTCCACCGCCTCGGCGAATACCACGCCGTGATACGAGGAATCCGGCTCGGTGAACTCCGGCCAACGTTTCGCCTCTGCCGTCCAGTCGAAATTCCCCGAATCGACAATGCATCCCCCAATATGCAGACCGTGACCCCCTATAAACTTCGTGCACGAGTAGACGTTGATGTCCACCCCGTGCTCGAAGCTTCTTAGCACTACCGGCGTCGCTACCGTGTTGTCCAGAATAACAGGCAGCCCACGCGCGTGCGCCGCCGCCGTGATCGCCTCGAAGTCCGGAACGTCGTTTTTCGGATTCCCAATCGTCTCCAAATACACGCAACGTGTCTTTGAATCAGCCAAGTCTCCGATCGACTCAGGCCTGGCCGGATCGAAAAACTTCACCTCGATGCCCATCTTCGGCAGCGTCTGCGTATACAGTGTCCACGTTCCGCCGTACAGGCTCGTGGCACTGATGAAGTTCTGCCCCGCGCGCAAAAGGGTCAGCAGTGCGACGTAAATGGCCGACTGCCCGCTGCTCAACGCCAACGCCCCCACCCCGCCGTCCAAAGCAGCCATACGCTGCTCAAATGCATCACATGTCGGGTTCATAATCCGCGAGTAGATGAACCCCGGCTCTTTCAACGCGAACAGGTTCGCCGCATGTTCCGTGTCACGAAACACATAGCTCGTCGTCGCCACGATCGGCACCGCTCGCGAGCCGTGTGAAGGGTCCGGCTCGTACCCGGCGTGCAGACACAATGTGCCCAGTCCGTACTCTCGTTCCTGCGGCCCCGCCATAGGTTCACCTCCTGCCAAGGATGTCCACTGCTCGATCCGGCCCGTCAGTCGCGGCCGCCCACGGCCGCCAAACGCAGTAGTCTAGTCCCCACCCCGCCTCTTTTCCAACTCACGCACT